>CANQUR010000177.1 GCA_947627075.1 uncultured Clostridia bacterium | reverse complement strand
CGCCTCTCGGCGGAGCTCCCCCCGATTTGAACTTTTTACGTTTTTACATGCTTTATTCGCGGGGGAAGCCTTCCATTTGGTCATTGGCTCTATGCCCAAGCTAAAAGGGAAACAAAAAACGCAAGGGAAACCTTTCGTGTGGTCATTCGCTTTATGCCCGAGCTATAAGGAAAAACAATAAACGCGGGGGAAGCCTTTCGTAATGTCATGTTCTTTATACTTGAGTATAAAGGAAAACAAAAAACGAGATGAAAGCCTTGATATGGTCAATAACCTTATAGACGAGCTACGTGAAAAGCCGACCGAAAATTTAACTTTCGATCGGCTTTATCATGGAGAAAGAGAAGAGTTATTTTAACCAATTATGGTAAAATACGTAATGTATTAATTTTGTGACGAAAAAAATAAATACGTTTATTAAGTCTCTTTGCGAAGTAAAGCAAACCAAAAACGCAAAAATCTATTTATTAGGTTTATCGCTCATGTTGCACTTATTACAAGAAGCACATTTACAACCGCAAGAGCACGAACTTTTTCCCTTCTTTTTATTTACGAAATGCAACACTATGGGAAGCGCGACGATCGCCAAAGCAGCTATAGCTATCAAGATCTCATACCACGTCATAAAGTCCTCCTTCTATCTATTCTTATCCATTATATGCTTGCCTTATTGGCTTTCTTTATCCTACGAACAAGATATACACCGCTCAAAACAACCGCTGCAATGATCACTATCGTAAGTATAAGACCTGCCCACCAGGCTATCTCGTACAAATGCAATACCCAATAGATGATAAACGACACTATGTAAGAAGATACAAACCACCAAGCAAGCGTGACCCAAAAGCCTTTCTTTGTGCTTTCACTCTTTGCCGTAGCCACAGCCGCCATGCAAGGCACGGTGAAGAGGTTGTATGCGGCAAAGGCAAATATCGCGGAAATCGAGAGCGTTGCGCCCGAAACTCCGAGTATCTCGCAAGTGGAAACTACGTCTTCCTTTGCTATAAGTCCCGTTACGGTCGCTACGGCGTACATCCAGCCGTCCTCGCCCATCGTCCAACCAAGGGGATAGAAGAAATACTTGAGTACCACTCCTATATCGGCGATAATGCTATCCTCGATATCCACAAGTCCATTCCAAAACGCCCAGCCGAAATTCGATAGGAACCAAAGTACCACGGTAGACGCCGCAATTATGGTTGCCGCCTTGATTACATAATGTTTGAGTTTTTCCCAAAGGTGAGCCATTAAGTTCTTGAATTGCGGAGCGTGATATGCGGGCAATTCCATAATGAACGGCGGAACCTCGTTATTTTTACCGAACAGTTTCATTATGAGTGCAAAGACGATCGCTATAACTATTCCGAGAATATATATAAGGAATACGAAAATACTGCTTAAAAATCCGAGCGAGGAACCTATTGCGGCAATCACAGTAGCGAGCATTGCCCATATGGGGGCCTTTGCGCCACATGAAAAACAGGTTGCAAGTCGAATCGTTCGGTCGCGTTCCTTTTCGTCTTCGAGAGTTCTCGCCGCCATCATTGCAGGCACCGAACAGCCGAAGCCCATAAGCATGGGGATGAACGCCTTACCAGAAAGTCCGAACCTTCGGAATGCTCTATCCATAATGAATGCGACGCGTGCCATGTAGCCGCTGTCTTCCATAATGGAAATAAAGAGAAACAGCAAAAGTATTTGAGGAATAAAGGACGCCACGGCACCGACTCCGCCTATAAGTCCATCGACTATGAGCGAGGTATACCAGGTTCCTTCGGGCATAAAGCTTAAAAACAGATTGCCTATTGAATCGAATACGAATCCCATCCAGCTTTGCAAGAATACACCGAGCGATGGAACTCCGAGCGACAGTTCTTCACCATTTGCCAAAGCTTCCTCAAGTAATCCATCATAACCCATGCCCGTAAAGAAATTTACCGCAGTGGGATTCCCGGCAATATTGAGTCCCATCGCATTCATAAAGAAAAGATCTTCGCTGAATACGAGATGGAATACGACAAACATAATGACCAAAAAGATAGGTATAGCCCATATTCTGTGTGTCATAACCTTGTCGATCTTGTCCGATTTGGTCATTCCTTGCTTATTTGCTTTGATAACAACAGAGCGGAAGTTGCGCGATATATAGTCATATCTTCTATCCGCCACTACAGCTTCATAATCGCCCTCAAAGCCATCGTCCGGCTGTTCTGCCTTTAATTTCATGGCGATCTCATTGGCTTTAGGATGAGCTTTCACTTCAAGCTCATCTCCTTCGATAAGCTTGACCGCGTGAAAGAGTTTACTTTCGAGTTCTTCGGGAAGCGCGTCTTTGACTTTGCATATTATATCGCTTACCGAACTTTTTTCAAGCACCGTAGTGCCGCTACGTTTATTCTTTGCCGCGTCGTACGCGCGCTTCATAAGTTCGTCGGTACCTTGCCTTTTTAATGCGCTAATGCCCACTACCGGCACGCCAAGACGTTTTTGCAGTTCATCCACGACGATCTTGTCGCCGTTTGCTTCAAG
>CANQUR010000176.1 GCA_947627075.1 uncultured Clostridia bacterium | reverse complement strand
AAGTATTATGTAGGTCGGGCTGCCTATTCGACGGACACTTGGTGCATAACAGCAAAGAATAATCTCGCTGACTATTTGTATTTGTTCCTGAAATCAATTCATTTGGAATTGAATAAGAAATTCTTTCAAGGGACAGGGCTAAAACATCTTCAAAAACCCCTATTGAAAGCACGTCCTATTTATATCCCCACCGAAGCAGAAGCCGAGGGGTTTTCCTCTCGGGAGAGGTTTTTCTCTCGGGAGTTCTTTTCTCCACAAAATCGAAAATGGAAAGATCTCTAAACAAAAAAACGACTTGACTTGGTTTGAATCAGGTCGGTGCGGTGATTATAAAGTATTCGGATTTTATATAATGCTCAATCTTTCTCCCCTAATAAATAATCAATCGATACATCAAAGAATCTGGAGATCTTAACCAAGTAATCGAGATCGGGCTCACGACTGCCGCTTTCCCAAAAACTGATTGTTTGATTGCATACGCCGAATATCTCCCCTAATGCGCGCTGTGAAAAGCCCCGCTCAATTCTTAATTCTTTTAATCTTTTTCCGAAAATATTTTCTTTCACAAAAATAGTTTACAACATTTTGTAGGAAAACACTTGACTTCCTACATTTTGTAGGATATGATATTGATATATTTACACAAAGGAGAAAAAAATGAAAAAAATCTTATTTATCGTTATCATTATGCTAATTATTTGTTCATGCTTCACTTTGTTTATAGGATGCGAATGTAACCATGAGTGGAGCGAAGCCACTTGCAAATCCCTTGCCACATGTAGTAAATGTGGCGAAACAACGGGTGAATTTGCCGACCATAAATGGAGCGAGGCCACATGTACTGCACCCGAAACATGCTCAATATGTGGATTAACTCAAGGTAAATTAATCAATCATAGTGGCAGAGATACTTGCTCGGTATGCAATACAAACCTAATAAACATTTGGAAATACTTTATCGATAAAAACAGTGAAAGCGATAAATTTGTAATAGGTGGTAGTACATCTATTACAGTTGTGGCAACATACAACAATGATTTTGATTGTCATCTCTTTGCAATGGGATATGGTTCCGATGATTTATTGGTTGAAGAAAGGACATTTTCGTTAGGATATAATAGCTATGATAAAAAATGGACATGGATATTTGAGGGCTCATTTAATTTGAATATTCCCAATTGGGAATATGAGCCAACTACAGGTAGAGCAATGGGATCGTTTTCGGAATGGAGTTCGCGTTCAAATACTTTGCCTTGTTCATATAAAACAGGCGATTATTTCAATACATGTGACGATTCCACGCTTTTGGGTTATATTAAACAACTTTATAATAAAATCCTTGATGTAATTAACACTAAACTAAGTGAGTGCGGCTACAACATAACATTAGCCAATTTGGGATTATTGAATTAATCAAACCAAAAAATCCCGAGGGGTTCTCCTCTCGGGAGTTTTTGTCTGTTCCCAAAAGTTTTTTACTTCTCGGGGACTGATTTAAAGGTATTTCGATTCCTTTACATAATTTATTCTTTCTTTGAGGTATTGAGTTGTTTTTTGTCCGACGCATTAAGGGGCGAAATTATGGACTCGCCTATTGCTTCCTCTACATTTTCACGGGCGCGTCGCGCAGCCGTACCGCCTTTACGCGCGACTTGCTTGTTTGCTTCCAAACCTTCCGGTTGCTCATTTTGCGATATTCTTGTTGTGGTCGCTTCGGCAAGCATATTGATGATCAGTTCGAGATCGGTCATGTTGTCCCGAAGATTCTCTTTATGTAAACCTTTATAGTCTTTGTAATCGCCTACGGTCATACCCGACCACGCTTCGGTCATTTCGTTGGTAAGTATTGCATATTCCTTTCCTTCGCTTATTCCGCGGCCTTTCCATTCGTCGGTAAGTTTTTTGCGCGTTTCGATAGCTTTAAGACGTTGATTTATCCATTCCTCACTGTAGCCTTTGGCGCGATAATAGGCAAGGCTTCGGTTGATCCCCTTTTCGGGGTCGGCGATTTCGTCGAGGCGTTCGCTGCCGACTTTGGCGAGCCACAGTTTAAACGGTTCGGCCTTGGGCGATGGAATAGATTGAATGAGCCGTAAAATGTCTTTTGTGGATAGAACGTCGGTAGCGTAATATTTTCCGTCCAAAGAAAGCAATTTCAGTTGTACGATTTTTTCGTACAACTCACTACCTTCCAAGGTTAATTTTCTTTTTAAATCACTCCAATATCTTCTTGGATTAGCACTGTCGGTAAGCACTGCTACAATGTCAACTACCGAGAAGTACCATTCCTCTTCTTCGCTGTTCCAAGCGGTGCGAATTTTTACGTCGTTAAATATTTGTAATTTAGTTTGCTGTTTGTCCATATAATCAGTCTCCTTAATATTTGCTTTATATTAGCCGACAAACTCTATATATCTTAATAATCATAACAAAAAAATACAAAATAATCAAGGAGTAGGCATAAAATATTCGATTTAGTTTTTGCTGGTAATATTGGTCCTGCTCAAAGCGTAGAAACAATTATTGAAGCTGCTAA
>CANQUR010000175.1 GCA_947627075.1 uncultured Clostridia bacterium | reverse complement strand
TATCCTCGGTGTATATTTGGAAGTAGCAACCGAGTTTTTCGCATTCCGCCGCAAAAGCCGCCACTTGTTCGTGTGGCATGGTGTGGAGCGCTATAAGTTTGCCCGTCTTGCTTTCCTTTATTATGCCGCCGTCCATGGCGCATATAGGGATATTTATTTTGTCCAGCCCGAGCAAATGGGCGTTGTTTACCACCGACTCATACATTCTGCCCGTGCTTATTATAAACGTTCCGCCCGCTTTTTGATAGTCCTCGATGGCGCGAATGGTCTTTTCCGAAGCGGTCCTATCGTCTTTCAATGCGGTCCCGTCGAGATCGCTGAATATCAACCTGTATTTCATAATTCTCCTTTTTGCGGCGTTTATTGCCTGTGCGAATCGAAATATTCATAGACCGAACGTGCCGTGCGCTCGTCTATCCCGCTTATTGCGGTCAATTCTTCAAGCGTCGCGCTTTTGAGATCGGCAAAATTCGGAAAAGCTTTCAATAATATCTCGCGCTTTTTGGGTCCGACGCCCTTTACGTTGTCAAGCTCGCTCGTAAGTCGCTTACGACGAAGATTGCGATGATAAGTTATTGCAAAGCGGTGCGCCTCGTCGCGAATACGTTGCAAAAGTCTCAATGCGTAATCGCTCTTTACAAGCACGATAGGCTCGCTTTTGTCCGGCAAATAGATCTCCTCCTCGCGCTTGGCAAGTCCTATCATGGGAATGTCCAAACCTTCGCCGCGCATGATCTCCATTGCCGAGGACAGCTGACCTTTGCCGCCGTCAATGACTATTAGGTCGGGCAGATCTCCGTGCCCCAATCGACGCTTTATCACTTCCGCCATACAAGCGAAATCGTTGTTGCCCTCTACCGTGCGTATCTTGTAGCGACGATAGTCCGCCTTCGAGGGCGCTCCGTCAATGAACACCACTCCGCTCGCCACCTTGTCGGTGCCGCTTATATGCGAAATATCATAACATTCCATGCGGCGCACGCTCTTTAAGCCCAAAATGTTTTTCAACCTTTCGGCGGCGACCACAGTCATATTCTGTATGCGACGCTGTTTTTCCGCGCTCTTATCCAAATAATCGAGCGCGTTTTGCTCCGCCATGAGCAAAAGTTTGCGCTTCGCGCCCTTTTTCGGAAATGTTATTTCCACCTTTTTCCCTTTCAGCGCGCTCAAATATTCGCTCAATCCCGCGCTGTCGAACTCGCTCGGGAAACACACCTCGTCGGGAATGTCGTGATTTCCGCCATAATACTGTATGGCGAACGACGCCAAAGCCTCGCTGTCCGTGACCGCGTCGCCCAAAACGTAATTATAAACGCCCATCATCTTTCCGCCCCTCACGACGTTGACGGAAGCCGCGCCGTAAACGCCGCTACTGCCTATCGCAAACGAATCCACATCCATGACCTTGCCGAGATCGGCGACCGTTCGGCTCTTCAAAAGATCGAGCATGGCAAGTTGGTCCCTGTACGTTATGGCGCGTTCGAAATCCTCGTTCGCGGCGGCGGCTTCCATTTTGCCCTTTATGACTTCTTCCGCCGTTCCGTCCTTGCCGGTGAGAAAATCCACGACTTTGCGTACTGTTTTTGCATATTCTTCCTTGCCGATCCTGCCTTGGCACGGCGCCTTGCATAGCCCTATATGATAGTTTAGGCATTCGCGCTTTGCAGTCATTTTTGGGGGACAGGTGCGCATTCCGTAGGCGCTACGTATTATTCCGACGATATCCCAAACGCGCAAGCCGTTTAGATATGGCCCGAAATATCGCGCTCCGTCGCGCTTTAGTTTGCGCGTGACCTCGATCGTGGGAAAATCCAAACGCATATCTATCCTTATATACGGGCTTGCTTTGTCATCCTTTAACAAAATGTTATAGCGCGGGTTGTACTTTTTGACAAGATTGGATTCAAGAGCGAGAGCGTCCTTTTCGGACAAGGTGATTATATACTCGAACGAATCGATATTATCTATCATTGCCTGCACCTTGACTTGCTTGGGCGAATTGTTGAAATACTGCCTTACTCTGTTTTTGAGTACGACTGCTTTGCCGACATAGATCACCTTGCCGGTAGCATCCTTCATGATATAGACGCCGCTGTTACTTGGCAGATCGTCGAGTTGTTCTTTCAAAACCGGCATCCGCAATACACCTGCCTATAAAGTCCGTATTCTTTGCTCAATTGGATAGAGCGCAAATATCCGTTGCGCTTTTTGAAATCGGAAGGCAAAAATTCTATGCCGACCTCTTTACTTACCTCGTTGCCTATCGTATTGATAAGTTCTGCATTTTTATGAGGCGAAACGGTGAGCGTGGTACAAAAATAATCGTATCCGCCCTGCTTTGCCGCGAGCGCAGTCGATTTGAGCCGCATATAAAAGCATTTTTCGCACCTGTTTCCGCCTTCGGGTACATTTTCCAGCCCCTTTATAACGGAAAGATATTTATCATTTTCGTAAACGCCCTCTGTAAGCGGGACGTTCAAAATGCCGCACAGACGCCTTTGCTCGCTCAATCTATGCTCGTATTCTTCCGCAGGCATTAT
>CANQUR010000174.1 GCA_947627075.1 uncultured Clostridia bacterium | reverse complement strand
GGCTTCAAGTGGTGGGCGACGAGGTCGTGGCGGCGGTAAGAAGGGAAAGCCTTAACGGCGATTTTCGTGCCAACGCTACGCTCGGCGGCAAAATGACGGCATACAAGCCCACAAAAGCCGAAATTCGTCTTGCCCTCGACGCCGCAAAGGCGGTGGAAGCCGAGATAGCGGGCGTGGATATTTTGCCCGGCGGAATGCTGTGCGAGGTCAATGCGAACGCGCACTTCAAGAGGCTTATGGACGCTACGGGCGTGGACGTGGCGGGCAAGATCGCAGATTATGTATTGAGAGAATGAAAGGCATAATAGTGTACGACCGCGAGTCGCTTAAAAAGAATGAATTCTTTGCAACAAAGCTCAAATCGGATTTGAGCTCTTTGGGCGTCGCGGCGGAAATAACTACAAAAGTCGACTTTAAGCCGGACTTTGCCGTTATGCGAGTTTACGACGAAAGGATAAACGCTTATCTTGACGGCATGAACGTGCCCACCTTCAACAGTTCGAAGGTGGCGGCGATATGCAACGACAAGTGGAAAACATACCTGCATTCGAAAAATATTGCGCCCATGGCGCCTACGCAACGGGCGGAAGAATGCGACATGCCTTATCCGCGCATTGTCAAGGCGCGTCACGGGCACGGCGGCAGTGAGGTCTTTTGGGCGCAAACGCAGGCGGATTTTGACGAAATAATGCGGAATATGACGGACTCCGCCATAGTTCAGCCCCCCGTGGGCAAACGAGGCAGAGATCTGCGCGTTTACGTCGTGGGAAAAGAGCCCGTTGTGGCTATGTTGCGAAAAAGCGACGTCGACTTTCGTTCCAATTTCAGCTTGGGCGGAAGGGCGGAACGATATAGCTTGTCCGATGCCGAAGAGCGCCTTGTGACAAGGATAGCAGAACTATTTGACTTCGATTTTGCGGGCATAGACTTTTTGCTCGGCGAGGACGGGCTCATACTCAACGAAATAGAGGACGTGGTAGGTTGCCGCATGGTTTATACCTACACCGATATAGATATCATAAAAAAATATGCCGAGCACATAGTTTGCTCGCTAAAACATATCAAAAACACTTGAAAAAATTCGTTCAAAGTATTAGAATATATCGGAGGTGTATTTATGGTCAAGCATGTAGTTATGTATAAACTCAAAAACAAAGCCGACGCGGACGAAATGATAAAAAGATTTTTGTCCATGCGCGGCAAAATAGACGTGCTCAAAAGCCTTTATGCGGGCAAAAACGAAGTGGAGAGCGCACGCGCGTATGACGTCGCTCTTATTTGCGAATTCGATTCGCTCGAAGATCTGCAAGTTTACGCAGATCATCCCGTGCATTTGCCTGTAAAGGAATACGTTCATTCGGTGATCGAAAAGGCCCATTCGGTCGATTTCGTTTGTTAGGAGGCTTTTATGTACGTTGATGATCTGCTTAAAGACCTTGATAGATCGTATACCCCCTTTCATACCGTGGCGTCTGCAAAGGAAATGCTCGCAAAGGAAGGCTTTTCCGCCCTTAAAGAGGGAGAAAGTTGGAAGATAGCAAGAGGCGGCAAATATTTCGTTACGAAAAACGATTCCGCTCTTATCGCCTTTATAGTGGGCGAGGACGGATTCAATATCGTAGCCGCTCATACCGACAGCCCGGTATTCAAGATCAAAGCCAAGGCGTCTACCACTGTGGCGGACTTTTGCAAGCTTAATGTCGAAAGTTACGGCGGCGGGATCTATTCCACCTGGATAGACCGCAAGCTCGGCATAGCCGGGCGTATCCTCGTAAAGAACGGCGACGTAGTCAAGTCCGTGCTTGTCGAGGGCGGGATCACGGTAGTCATTCCGGGGCTTGCCATTCACCTTAATCGCTCGGTGAACGACGGAGTTGCCATAAATGTCCAAAGGGATATGTCGCCCGTAATAGGCTGCGGAAATATCACCATGGAACAGCTTTTTAAGGATAAGGAAAACGGAGAAATTCTCGATTACGACTTGTTTTTATATGTCAAAGAGGAGCCGTACTTTTTCGGTGTGGATAATTGCCTTATCGCCTCGTCGAGACTGGACGACCTCGAAGGCGTTTACGGCGGATTGTACGCGCTTATAAAGTCGTCGCCAAAACGCACCGCCGTGCTCGCTCTTTTCGATAACGAGGAAGTGGGTAGCGCGACAAAGCAGGGCGCCGGCTCGACTTTCCTTGCCGACACGGTTAGGCGCATAGACCTTGCGCTCAAAGTGAGCGAGGAAGGACATTTTATTTCCCTCGCCCGCTCCATGATGGTTTCGATGGACAATGCGCACGGCAAGCACCCAAATCGCCCCGAACTCGGCGATCCGACAAACGACGTCGTTTTGAACGGCGGCATAGTGATAAAACATCATGCCAATCAAAACTACACGTCCGACGGCGTTTCTTCGGCGATCTTTAAAAACATACTTAAAAATGCAAATGTAAAATATCAGGACTTCTATATGCGTAGCGATATGCGTTGCGGAGGAACGCTCGGAGCGATATCCTCTTCGCAACTCTCGATAAGGAGCGTGGATATAGGGCTTGCTCAATGGGCTATGCATTCGGCGGTGGAAAGCGCGGGTGCGAAGGATTTCG
>CANQUR010000173.1 GCA_947627075.1 uncultured Clostridia bacterium | reverse complement strand
GCGTAGGCAAAAGCGCCGTAGTCGAAGGACTTGCGAAGGAGATAGTAGAAGGCAGAGTTCCCGAGCTTTTGAAGAATAAAATTATTTTCAGTCTCGATATAGGCAGCATAATCGCAGGTACCAAATATCGCGGCGCTATGGAGGAAAAACTGAAGGACGCCATCAACGCCATAAAAGCGCAAAACAATATAATCGTGTTCATAGATGAGTTGCATACTCTTGCTCAAGCGGGCGGCAAGGAAGGCGAGGTCTCTCCTGCCGATATACTCAAGCCGTATCTTGCGCGAGGAGAACTTCAGACCATAGGCGCGACTACAACGGACGAATATCGCAAGTACATCGAGGTGGATAAGGCACTCGAAAGAAGGTTCCAGCCCATAATTGTCGCTCCTCCTTCGGTGGAGGATACCATAGAGATACTAAAAGGGCTACGTGAAAATTACGAAGCGTTCCACAAAGTTACGCTTTCGGATGAGGCGATCGAGGCTGCGGCAAAGCTTTCGGACAGATATATAATGGATAGGTTTTTGCCCGACAAAGCCATAGACCTTATTGATGAGGCTATGAGCCGCGCGAAGGTGAATGGAAACACAGTACCCGATGAACTCAAACAAATGGAAGAACGCCTCGCCGAGCTTGACGCTCAAAAGGAAGTTGCTGTCAAAAGCGAAAACTACAACAAAGCCATACAGCTTCGTGACGAGCGAATTAAATTGTCAAAAGAGATCGAAAAGGCAAAGATCAATTGGAGCAAAAACACCGAGCGGACTAATGGCGTGATCACGGCGGAAGACATTGCCGAGATCGTTGCAAAGTGGACAAAGATCCCCGTGAGCAGGTTGAGCGAAACCGAAACTCAAAGGCTCGTTCATCTTGAGGAAATTTTGCACGAGCGAGTAATAGGGCAAGATAAGGCTGTGGTCAGTGTAGCTAAAGCGATCCGTCGTGCAAGAGCGGGACTTAAGGATCCCAATCGTCCTATAGGCACATTTCTATTTATGGGTCCCACGGGCGTAGGTAAGACGGAACTTACCAAGGCATTGAGCGAGGCTATGTTCGATGATGAAAATGCAGTCATAAGGCTGGATATGTCCGAGTATATGGAAGCACACAGCGTGAGCAAGTTAATAGGCTCTCCTCCGGGGTATGTAGGTTTTGACGAAGGCGGACAACTTACCGAGCAGGTACGTCGTAAGCCGTATAGTGTAGTCTTATTCGATGAGATCGAAAAGGCGCATCCCGATGTATACAATATTTTGTTACAACTCATGGACGACGGCAGGCTGACCGATTCTCAAGGCAGATTGGTAAGCTTCAAAAACACGATAATCATCATGACCTCCAATGTGGGAGTTGCCGAACTCAAAAACGCGCGTACTCTCGGATTCGGCAACAGTCAAGCCGAAAACGAGCGCAAGACCGAGGACATTATCAATAACGCGCTTCGTAAGCATTTTAAGCCCGAATTCCTCAATCGTATAGACGTCATTTGCACATTCAATCATCTTACCCGAGACGATATCGCAAGAATTGCAGACCTTATGATCGGAAAAGTTCAAAAGAAACTTGGCGAACGCAACATCAAGCTATGCGTTACCGACGCTATGCTCGGTTATATTATCGACAGCGGATATGACATGGAATTCGGCGCAAGACCCCTTCGCAGAGTGATAGAGCAAAATATAGAGGACGCTATAGCGGAAGAGATCTTGAGCGGCAATGTCAAAGACGGAGATACCGTAACTGCCGATTACAGAAACGGCAGAGTTTATATCGAAGCCAATATTTAACAAAATTTGGAAATTCGTATTTACAAACGCAATATTTTGTGTTATACTATAAGTATAAAAGCACTATGTGCAGATAAAATTCATAATATAAATCATTTCAGGAGGAAAATTCACCATGATAATCGAATTTTTGAGCAAAAATTACACACCTACGGATAAGCTTAAGGACCTCATCGACAAAAAGGTTCAACGTCTCGATAAATTCTTTGTTGGCGAAGACACCAAGATAAAGGTGTGCTTAAAACAAGTTAAGGATAATACTTATACGCTCGAGTTGACTATTGTGCTCGACAGTACCGTACTTCGTGCCGAGGTAACGAGCGATAATATGTATAACAATATCGATATAGCGTTGCCGAAACTCGAAAAGCAAATAATAAAGCATCATACCAAACTTGTGTCTCGCACCAAGAAAGTAAGAGAAAAATTCGACGATGAGACGAAGGAAGTCGAAAGGCAAAGAGCAGTTGTAAGGACCAAGACCTACGAGCTTGCTCCGATGACGGTGGAGGACGCTATCGAGGAACTCGAACTTGTCGAACACAGCTTCTTCGTGTTCCTGAATAAGGCAAACGGCAATGTAAATGTCGTTTATAAACGTAATGACGGCGATTACGGACTCATACAGGCGGTGATCTAAATTGATACTCGATTACGGCAATATGATGGCGAGCCGAATAGGCGACGGCGGGCTAAACGTAATTTCAGACGCCTCGCAAGCGTATAAAAAGGTCATGGATAATTTCGGCAAAGGTTGGCAGGAGTGGAATATTCTGCCTTCCGATGCCGAAATAAATGAGATAAAAGCCTTTTGTTCGCCGATATGCGCTTCGGTGCAAAGCGTGGTTG
>CANQUR010000172.1 GCA_947627075.1 uncultured Clostridia bacterium | reverse complement strand
CGTATCGCCCGTCGTGGTGTCCTTTAATCCTACGAACGCGCAGATATCGCCCGAATATACCTTTTCGATCTCGGTACGGTTATTTGCGTGCATCAAAAGGATACGACCTATACGCTCCTTCTTGTTCTTGGTGCTGTTGAGCACATACGAACCTGCATCCAGCGTTCCGCTGTAACAACGGAAGAACGCAAGTTTACCTACGAACGGATCCGCCATGATCTTGAATGCAAGACCGGCAAACGGTTGATCGTCGCCCGTGATACGTTCCTCTTCCTTTCCGTCGAGCGTCTTTCCCTTGATATTGGGAATGTCGAGCGGAGAGGGCATATAATCGACTATTGCGTCAAGCAACTTTTGCACGCCCTTATTTTTGAACGAGCTACCGCACGTAACGGGATTTATTTTCATTTCGATGGTGAGTTTGCGGATAGCCGCCTTTATTTCCTCTACGGTGAAGTCCGCGCCCTCGTTTTCGAAGTAACGCTCCATAAGAGCGTCGTCCGCTTCGGCAACCGCTTCAAGCATTTTCGCGCGATATTCCTCGGCTTGCGCTTTATACTCGGCGGGGATCTCGGTTTCGTCCATTATCGTACCGAGGTCGTCCTCGTAAATATCCGCTTTCATGGTCACAAGGTCGATAACGCCCACAAATGTGTCCGCCGAACCTATGGGAAGCTGGATAGCTACGGGATTTGCTTTAAGACGAGTGCGCATCATATCCATTACGTTAAAGAAGTTTGCGCCGTCACGGTCCATCTTGTTAACGTAAGCCATACGGGGAACGCCGTACTTGTCCGCCTGACGCCAAACCGTTTCCGATTGAGGCTGAACGCCGCCGCGCGCGCAAAATACTGCGACCGCACCGTCGAGCACTTTAAGCGAACGCTCGACTTCCACCGTGAAGTCGACGTGACCCGGGGTATCGATAATGTTTATTCTCGTCATCGGCTCCTTGCTGCCCGGACTTCTGTCCACTCTCCATTGAGTGGTGGTAGCTGCGGAGGTTATGGTGATACCACGCTCTTGCTCCTGCGCCATCCAGTCCATGGTAGCCGCGCCCTCGTGAACCTCGCCTATCTTGTGCACCTTGCCGGTGTAGAACAAAATACGCTCGGTAGTCGTCGTTTTGCCGGCGTCGATGTGCGCCATGATACCGATGTTTCTTGTATTTTTCAAACTGAATTGTCTGTCTGCCATTTTTTACCTCGCTATTACCAACGATAATGCGCAAAAGCTTTGTTGGCCTCTGCCATTCTATGCATTTCTTCTTTCTTCTTTATGGATGCGCCCGTGTTGTTGTAAGCGTCCATGATCTCTCCGGCAAGTTTTTCCTTCATAGTCTTTTCGCTACGTTTGCGAGCGTAAAGCACTAACCAACGAATGCCGAGCGTTTGTCTGCGTTCGGGTCTTATTTCGATAGGCACCTGATACGTAGAACCTCCCACTCTTCTTGCCTTGACCTCGAGCACCGGCATGACGTTTTCCATAGCTTTATTGAATACGTCCATGGGGTCGGCGCCGAGTTTTTCCTTTACTATATCGAATGCGTCGTAAACGATCGATTGCGCAATACCCTTTTTGCCGTCTACCATTACCTGATTCGTGAGCTTGGTGATAACCTTGCTGTTAAAGATCGGATCGGGCAAAACGTCGCGCTTCGGAACTCCGCTTCTTCTTGGCATAATTAATGTCCTCCTTTTATTATTTTTACGTTACAGCGAAATTATTTGGCGCGCTTTGCACCGTATTTAGAGCGAGCTTGCTTACGCTTTGCGACGCCTGCTGTATCAAGCGTGCCGCGAATGATGTGATATCTCACACCGGGCAAATCCTTCACTCTGCCACCACGAATAAGCACGACGCTGTGTTCCTGCAAATTGTGTCCGATTCCCGGAATATAAACAGTACCTTCCATCTTATTGACAAGTCTTACTCTCGCGATCTTACGAAGCGCCGAGTTGGGCTTTTTGGGGGTCGTGGTCGTTACCGAAAGGCAAACGCCGCGCTTTTGAGGATTGTTCTCGAGTATAGGGCTTAATGACTTATACTGGACCTTCTCTCTACCCTTGCGGATCAACTGGTTAATAGTTGGCATTATTACTCTACCTCCTTTTTTTAAGATAGTATTGCCGCTTGGCTTGCGCTCAAGAGGACAATTGCGCATAAAAACTTGCGCATTTACAATTATATAATAATTTTTCAAACATTGTCAAACAATTAAAAGCCCTTTTGCGAAATTTTTGCCCACGTTCTGCCGTATTTTGCTTATATATCCAAAAAAACCGCTCCATTAAAGTTCTCATTCGGCTCCTGCGTGAGAAGAGCCTTATCCATAAAGCGCCCGTTGCGACGAGGTGGTGAGGATGTAATAAAGATAATCATATAATATAAAATTAATATAAATTCCTCACCACCGCCTACGGCGGAGCCTCTCCTTTTATAAAAAGGAGAGGCCTTTCATAAGGTAGTTTTTTCCCTCATAGCTTGGACATAGATGCGACCAACCAAATAAAGGCTTCCCCCGCGAATAAGGCACGCAAAAACGTAGAAAGTTCATATCGGGGGGAGCTCCGCCGAGAGGCGGTGAGGAGGGTCTATTTAATAGCAATTTAGCCAAAAACAGCAAAAAAATAAGGCGACAGAA
>CANQUR010000171.1 GCA_947627075.1 uncultured Clostridia bacterium | reverse complement strand
CACTACGTCGAGATGGCAAAGCACGCCTACGCAGGTCTCGCCCTCGCCGTATTCGGCATAGCCGCAATATCCGTCCATGTCGCAGGTCTTAAAGCCGTATGACTTTGCCTTATCCAAAAACCAATCGAGCGCCTTTCTGCACTCTATGCCGAAGGGCGCACCCTCTTGGGCATCGCCCAAAACACTTTTTATGGAGATGATCTCCGCCAGATCGTTTAACATAATTACCTACCTTTATATAGCTTACGAGCATTATATCACTGCTTGTAAATTTTGTCAAGAGAAAAGGGCAATATGAAAATGCGTGAGCTGTACATACAAAAGAACGTTTTCAAATTTCGAGCCTTTTGTTTCATAAAGCATGCATTTTTTTATTTTGATGATTTTTCGATACATAAAACTTGCTTTATTTTTTATTTTACTGTATACTATAGACAAATCGCTATTGTTTATTTTAAGGAGCAAAACATGAAAGAAGTTCGAACGAGATTTGCGCCGTCACCGACGGGATACCTGCATATAGGCGGATTGAGGACTGCGCTTTACGCATATTTGTTTGCGAAAAAGAACGGCGGCAAATTTATATTACGTATAGAGGATACCGATCGCGAGCGATATGTTCCGGGCTCGGTGGATATAATTTATTCCACGCTAAAAGACGCGGGGCTTATATATGACGAGGGCCCCGACGTGGGCGGAGATTACGGACCGTATATTCAAAGCGAACGCAAAAATGCTTATCTCGAATATGCAAAAAAGCTCGTGGAAAACGGCAACGCTTACTATTGTTTTTGCACAAAGGAAAGGCTGGAACAACTTCACGAAAGCGGCGCAACAAAGTACGATAAGCACTGCGCGCATTTATCAAAGGAAGAAGTGGAAATGCGCCTTAAACGCGGGGACAGTTATGTAATAAGGCAGAATATTCCCGAAGAGGGCAGTACGACGTATACCGATATGGTTTTCGGCGATATAACCGTCGAAAATAAGGAGCTCGAGGACAATATTTTAATAAAATCCGACGGAATGCCCACCTACAATTTTGCAAACGTGGTCGACGATCACCTTATGGGCATAAACTATGTCATTCGCGGCGTCGAATATCTTTCCAGCACTCCGAAATATAATTTGCTTTACGACGGGCTCGGTTGGGAGCGACCGCATTACATTCACCTTCAACCAATAATGAGGGACGCCACTCATAAATTGAGCAAACGCTACGGCGACGCAAGCTACGAGGATTTTATCAAAAAAGGCTTTTTGAAGGAAGCTATTGTAAACTATATCGCTCTGCTCGGTTGGAGTAGCAAGGACAACGTCGAAAAATTCAGCTTGTCCGAGCTTGTGGACAAGTTCGACCTTGCCGGCGTCAGTCACTCGCCCAGCATTTTCGACGAGCAAAAGATGAGATATATCAATTCGCTGTACGTCAAGGAGATGAGCGAGGAGGATTTCCATAACTATGCCATGAAGTTCTACGGAGCTTATGAGTATCTGAACGGACTCGACCTTAAATTTTTATCCTCGCTTCTTCATTCGAGGGTGGAGGTGTTCACCGATATAGGCAAACTTACCGAATTTTTGACGAAGTTCGACGGTTACGACCTTGAACTCTTTACCAACGTGAAGTGGAAAACAAATCCCGCGCTCGCAAAGGAGATGTTGCCGGGGCTTATAGAGCTCACCGAAAACAACTTCGACGGGCTTCACGACGCGCTTGTCGCTTATGGCGAGGCGCACGGTTACAAAAAGGGGCAGGTGCTGTGGATATATCGTATAGCGATAACGGGAGCGCAGTCTACGCCGGGCGGTGCGGTGGAAATAGCGGTTCTGCTTAAAAAGGAAGAATGTATACGTAGGCTTCAAGAAAGCTTAAAAAGGGTGAGCGAATAAATAAAGTGTCGGGTGGCACGGCGATTCCGTGTGACTCGATGCTCAAATGTCACGGACAAATGAGATCGAAAAACGATGAAATTATGAAAGCAGGGCTTTTGCTCTGCTTTCTCGATTTCGCTTTGCGGCATGAATGCCAAACAAAAAATAGAAGGCACTTTTTCCAAAAAGCGGCAAAAGCGGTGGACAAAAACGGTTTATTATGTTACAATTATCATGATGAAGTTTGATGAAGTCAATTTGATCAAATGCACGACGCTTGCTTATGTGGGAGATTCGGTTTTCAGCCTGTATGTTCGAGCTAAATTGAGCCGAGATCTCACGCTCCCCACGCGCGAACTTATGCGGAACAGCGCGAGGATAGTCAGCGCGGTAGTGCAGGCGCGTATCTTCGACAAACTTTTTCCCGATTTGAGCGAGGAGGAGCAGGCGCTCATGACGCGATGCAAAAATGCTCATGTGACCAACAAAGCCAAAAACGCCACCATGCTCGAATACAAAAAGGCAACCGCGCTCGAAGGACTTTTGGGAGCGTTGTATCTTATAGGCGACAGGGACAGACTGTCCGAACTACTGAAAATATGTTTCGAAACGGGGGCGCAATATGAGTAAAGCGGACGAAATACTTGTTCAAAATCTCGGCGATATAATTCGCGACGGTTGTTGGGATTTGGGTTACGACGTGCGACCGCGCTGGTCGGATGGCACGCCCGCGCATACCGTCAAGAAATTTTGCCTAGTCAACAGATACGATTTAAGCGAAGAATTT
>CANQUR010000170.1 GCA_947627075.1 uncultured Clostridia bacterium | reverse complement strand
AATGGCTTTGAGCGTGTTACTGCCCTCGTCGCCCCACAAATGCGCGTCGGGCGAGGCTCCTATGCCAAAGCTGTCCAAAACAATAATAAAAGCTCTCTTTTTCATAATACACTATGCAATTTCGAGCGCAACTTCCATCATATTCGTGAAGGCGCTCATACGCTCCTCTGCCGTCGTGTTTTCCTCGGGATAGATAAAGGAGTCGCTCACCGTGCAAATGCAAAGCGCCTTTTTGTTCGCCCTTAATGCATTGCAGTAAAGCGCCGCCGACTCCATTTCCACACCCAACACGTTCATTTTTGCCCATTCGAGCGCCGAAGCCGAATCGTCGTAAAAGGTGTCCGAAGAAAGCACGTTGCCCACCTTGAATTTGAGTTTGAGTCTTTCACATTCCATAGCCGCCTTTTTCAACAAATCGAAGTCGGCTATGGGGCAAAACGTGCCGGGCAAACGATATTGAGCCGCAAAATTTCCGTTTGTGCAAGCGCCCATTGCCAAAATAATATCGCGTGCATGAAGCTCCTTATCTATACTTCCGCACGTGCCGACGCGAATTATCCTTTCCACGTCGTAAAAGTTGAATAATTCATAGGAATAAATGCCCATAGACGGTTGCCCCATGCCCGAAGCCATTACCGATACGCGTTTGCCCTTATAAAAACCGGTATAACCGCATATCCCGCGAACGTTGTTCACAAGTTTCGCGTCCGTGAGATAAGTTTTTGCGATAAACTCCGCTCTTTGCGGATCGCCGGGCATTATGACCGTTTGTGCGAAGTCGCCTTTCCTTGCCGATATGTGCGGCGTGGGAACATTGCAATTACTCATTTCGACCCCTCCCTTTCCTTAACTATCTTTACTATTCTGCTCGTGCCCAGCCTGTCGGCTCCGAGCAATATAAGATCTTCGGCGTCGGTCAGCGTTTTTATACCGCCCGCAGCCTTGACCTTGACGCTTTTCGGCACGTTCGCTTTAAGCAAAGCGACGTCCTCTCTTGTGGCTCCGCCCGCGGCAAATCCTGTGGACGTCTTTATAAAATCCGCTCCGCCCTCGCCTACAAGCCTACACATTATCCTTTTTTCCTCGTCGGTAAGCAAACAAGTTTCTATTATTACTTTCAGTATCTTGTTGCCGCAAACCTCTTTCAATCGCCTTATCTCATCGACAATATCCGAATATCTCGCGGCTTTGAACATTCCTACATTTATCACATAATCGATCTCGTCCGCGCCGTCGCTTATCGCCGCTTTCGCCTCGAACACCTTGACCGACGTACTGTTGTAACCGTTGGGAAAGCCCACGACCGTGCAGATAGGTATTCTGCCCGCGGAATATTCTTTTGCAAATCGCACGTAACATGGCGGAATACATACCGACGCCACATTGTACTTTATGCCGTCGTCGATAAGCGCCGCAATGTCCTTTTCCGTTGCGCAACGGTCGAGAAGCGTGTGATCGCATTTTCTTAAAATTTCGGAAATTTCCATACCTCTATTGTAATATACATTGCTCCGATTGTCAAGTCAAATATGTTGCAATGTTTCCGCCTCGCCACTTTGGCAATGTTTTTCGCCGCTTATATTGCTCATTTACAAAAAGTGCCATTTTGGCACCAATCGAATTGAAAAAGTGCCATTTTGGCACCTTAAACAATTGATATTCTATAAAATTTATGGTACAATAAAAGCGAGGTGAGCAAATGTCGATAAAAGAAATGCGGATCGCACGCGGACTTACTCAAAGATCATGCGCAGAATATCTCGGAATCCCATTAAGGACATACAAACGCTATGAAAGCGACGAAGAAAAGATCTCTCCCATAAAAAGGGAGTTTATTTTATCGCGGCTCGCAAACGCCGATATCGACGAGGATCACGGAATATTATCAACGAAATCTATCATATCCGCCTGCGAACCCGTTTTGCGTAAGCACAACGTCGATTACTGTTATCTTTTCGGTTCATACGCCAAAGGCACAGCTACCGAAACAAGCGATGTAGACCTTATGATAAGCACTACTTTAAGCGGGCTCGCCTTTTTCGGTTTGGTGGAAGAGTTGAGGGAAACGCTCAATAAACGCGTGGACGTGCTCGATCAAAGACAACTTCAAAACAATATTGCCTTGACGGAAGAAATACTTAAAGAAGGAATAAAGATCTATGGATAACATTAAAAACGACAGATATTATCTCGAAAAGATCATCAGTGATATAGGCTTTGTTTTGGATCATACAAAAAACTTAAAAAAAGAAGATCTCACCGAAAATGAGGTACTGCTTGACAGCATTTTGTTCCGTCTGATCCAAGTAGCCGAAAATTCCGCCAAATTGTCGAGCAATTTCAAACGCGCCCATTCCGCAATCGAGTGGCAATCCATAAACGGTTTGAGGAACAGAATAGTTCACGATTACGGAAAGGTAGATTTGACGATAATTTACGATACAGTCGTCAACGACTTGCCGAATTTATACAATTATTTATCCGGCGTTTGACTCGTTATAAATCGATATAAACCTGAAAGGATATTGCCTCGATAAGTCGTTTATAAAACAAAACAAAAGACCTTGAAATTTTTTTCTTAAATAGGCTAAAAACATTTGATTTTTTATAAGTAATCTGTTATAATGTTTTAGCTTTGTTTGAGGCGGCATAGCTCAGTTGGCTAGAGTACTCGGTTCATACCCGATTGGTCGTAGGTTCGAATCCCACTGCCGCTACCA
>CANQUR010000169.1 GCA_947627075.1 uncultured Clostridia bacterium | reverse complement strand
GCTCCGCCGAGAGGCGGTGAGGAGGGTCTATTTAATAGCAATTTAGCCAAAAACAGCAAAAAAATAAGGCGACAGAATCGCCCGAAAAAAAATAATGTACATAGAATAAATTGTTCTATGTACATTGCTTTTTTATTATAGTTGTTATTTCTCGCTATGTCAAGCAAAAAAATGTATTTTTGTTGAATTTTCCATAATTTTTTCTCCTCCTCACCTTGTCGAAGCGTTTTGTTCTATGTACTTTCTCGTCTTTTCAGACCATAGAACAATTTATTCTACGTAGTTTTTTGTAGGATAAAAGTCCACAAGGAAATGTACGGAAAGCATGGTATAAACGCCAAGACATCCCGCTGGCGGATATATAGAAAAAATCATGATTTTATAAAGGAGAAATTAAAAATGAAGAAACAAAACAAGAAAGGCTTTACACTTGCCGAGCTTTTGATAGTAGTTGCTATCATCGCAGTTCTTACCGCTATCGCTGTTCCTCTCTTTGTAGGAGCTTTGAATAGAGCAGAGGAAGCTACAAAGAATGCTAACATCCGTGCGGTTCGCGGTGTTGCAGTGGCAGCTATTCTTCAAAATGATACCTTAAAAAAGACCTCCACTGGTGATGCTGTTAAGTGGGAAGTTACCGCAACAGTAGATAAAACAGGCAATGTTACAATTCAAACAACCGGTATCAAGCCTTTATCTGCAAAAGATACTGGGACGAGTGACTTCAAAACCGACTGCACCAAAAAAACTGACGGTAGCGGCTATGAAGTTAAGGTTCTTATTGAATCAAATGATTTGACAGGATTTACTGTATCTTAATTATCTTAACAGCCAAAAACACAGAGCGAAAACGGCATTGCAAGGGTATGCCGAATAAGCTATAAGCTAAATCTATAGGGATGTATGATTTAGCAAAAATGAGTCTGTTTGGACTCATTTTTTATACTAAAAATCAATTAAAACGAGAACGTCTTATAAGATCATACTCAAGGAAATGCGCTTTTTTGCGGTATCGACGCTGAGCACTTTTACGTCTACGATATCGCCGACTTTAACTACGTCGAGCGGATGTTTGACGTATTGGGTGGCGGAAAGTTGAGAAATGTGCACGAGCCCGTCTTGATGAACGCCAATATCCACGAAAACGCCGAAATCTATTACATTGCGCACAGTACCTTTCAGAACCATACCTTCCTTGAGATTTTCCATGTCGAGCACGTCGGAGCGAAGAATGGGCTTCGGCAATTCGTCGCGAGGATCTCGAGCGGGTTTTTCGAGCTCGGAAACGATGTCGCGCAAGGTCAGCTCGCCGATCCCGAGCAATCTCGCCGATTTTTCCAGATCTATTTGTTCGGATAGCCTGCTCATTTTGCCTATGTTTTCGGGCTTAAGTCCGTTTAGCTTCATAAATTCGAGCGTCGCGGCATAGCTTTCGGGGTGGACCGCCGTCGCGTCAAGCATATTGTCTCCGTTCGAAATGCGCAGAAAGCCGGCGCATTGACGGAATGCTTTTGCTCCGAGCTTGTCCACGTTGAGGAGCTGTTCGCGATTTGTAAAGCGGCCGTTTTTTTCGCGATACGAAACTATGTTCTTTGCGACCGACGGCGTTATGCCCGCTATGTATTGAAGCAGCGCCGCGCTTGCCGTGTTGAGATCGACTCCTACTCTGTTGACGCAGTCCTCCACGACTCCGCCCAGCGTCTCGCCGAGCTTCTTTTGATCCATGTCGTGTTGATATTGCCCGACTCCTATGGATTTCGGATCGATCTTCACGAGCTCCGATAGCGGATCTTGCAGCCTTCGCGCAATACTTGCCGCGCTTCGCTGACCCACATCGAATTCGGGGAATTCTTCGGTCGCGAGTTTACTTGCCGAATAGACCGACGCGCCCGCCTCGTTCACTATTGCATATTGCACCTTAAGCCCCGTTTCGTGCAACATATCTACTATGATCTGCTCGCTTTCCCTCGACGCAGTGCCGTTTCCGAGCGAAATGAGCGAGATCTTGTACTTTTCGATAAGCTGTTTGAGCGTGCGCTTTGCCGACGCGATCTTTTCGGGCGTAGTGGGCGCTGTGGGATATATGACCGTTGTGTCCAGAACTTTGCCCGTTGCGTCCACGACGGCGAGCTTGCAGCCCGTTCGAAATGCCGGATCCCAACCAAGCACGACTTTGCCGACAATGGGCGGCTGCATCAAAAGTTGTTCGAGATTTTTGCTAAATACCGCGATCGCGCCGTCCTCGGCTTTTTCGGTGAGCATATTGCGTATCTCGGTATCTATGCTCGGCGCGATAAGGCGGTCATAGCTGTCCTCGATGGCGCGAACTAGAAGCGGCTCGGTGTAGCTGTTTCTGCGCAAGACAATATGCCTGTATAGGTAATCGAGTATGCGTTCGGGCGGCACGTCTATTTTGACCGTGAGCACTTTTTCCGCCTCGCCCCGATTTATTGCAAGGATCCGATATCCGACTATTTTTGATATCGGCTCCTCGAATTTATAATAGATGTCGTATACCGTTTTTACTTCCGGCTTTTTCGCGAGCGAGCAAATTTTGCCGTGGCGGAAGGTCATGTCTCTTATCGCGGCGCGATATTCGGCATTGTCCGATATGATTTCGGCGATTATATCCAGCGCGCCGTTTATCGCATCTTCGGGAGTGGCGACGCCCTTACTTTCGTCGACATACTTCCTTGCGATATTCGTTATGGGCTCGGAAGCCGACTGCAAAAGAATGAGATTTGCAAGCGACTCGAGTCCGCGCTCCTTCGCTATCGTTGCG
>CANQUR010000168.1 GCA_947627075.1 uncultured Clostridia bacterium | reverse complement strand
CTCTACCTCGATGTAGTTGCGGCGCTCAACGAGAGCGGCAGAAAGATTTCGGTAGTAGGCGGCAGATACGGCCTCGGCTCCAAGGAATTCAATCCTTCGATGGTCGGCGCTATCTACGAAAATCTCAACAGCAAATCGCCCATAAATCACTTCACGGTAGGTATCACCGATGACGTGACACATAAATCGCTCGATATCAAGACGTTTATCAACGCTTCTCCCGAAGGCACCAGCAGATGCAAGTTCTATGGACTCGGAAGCGACGGAACGGTTGGCGCAAACAAGAACAGTATCAAGATCATCGGCGATCACACCGATATGTATGCCCAAGGATACTTCGTTTACGACTCCAAAAAGAGCGGCGGCATAACCATTTCTCACCTCCGCTTCGGAAAGACGCCTATAAGGTCCAGCTACCTTATCGATCAAGCGGACTTCGTGGCTTGCCACAATCCCTCCTATGTAACGAGATACAATATGACATCGGACATTAAGGACGGCGGCATATTCCTTTTGAATTGCAAATGGACTCTCGATGAGCTCGACAAGATATTGCCCGCAGCCATGAAAAACGATATAGCAAGCAAGAAGCTCAAATTCTATACGATAGACGCGCTCAAAATCGCAAACGACGCGGGAATGGGCGGAAGAATAAACGGCGTTATGCAGGCTGCATTCTTTAAGCTCGCCGACATAATCCCCTATTCGGATGCGGAAGAATATATGAAGCAAGCTATCAAAAAGACCTACGGCAAGAAGGGCGACGATGTAGTCAAAAAGAATTGCGACGCTATCGACAACGCCATTGCAGGTCTTAAAAAGATCGATTATCCGAAGGCTTGGGCGACCACAAAGGAAGGCGGAATAATGGAAACGACTTCCGACGACGAATATTATCGCAATTTCATTCTTCCCATCGTTTCACAAGAGGGCGACAAACTTCCCGTTTCCGCATTCAATGCGGACGGCAGCGTTCCCACCGCCACCACGAGATACGAAAAGCGCGGTATCGCGGCAAAGGTGCCCGCATGGATACCCGAAAACTGCATACAATGCAATATTTGCTCGCTCGTATGTCCTCATGCTTGCATTAGACCCGTCCTTGTAAAGAACGGCGAAAACGTGCCCGCAAACTTCGCAGTTAAGCCGGCTACGGGGCTTGAAGGTTATTCGTTCCGTATGCAGCTCTCTCCGCTCGATTGTACAGGTTGCGGAAGCTGCGCTAACGTTTGCCCGTCCAAGAATAAAGCTCTCGAAATGAAGCCTCTCGACGTAGTTGCGCCCACCGAAGAAGCAAATTACAATTATTCGCTTACGGTTCCGCAAGCGGACGTTACAAACAAGTTCAAGCCCGATACCGTAAAAGGCAGTCAGTTCTTGCAACCGCTCTTTGAATTTTCGGGCGCGTGCGCAGGTTGCGGCGAAACTCCGTACGTTAAGCTCGTAACACAGCTTTTCGGCGACAGAATGGTTGTTGCAAACGCAACCGGTTGCTCGTCGATCTACGGCGGCTCCGCTCCCACTTGCCCGTATGCGGTAAATGCAAAAGGTCATGGTCCCGCTTGGGGCAACAGCTTATTTGAGGACAATGCCGAATTCGGTTACGGCATGAACCTCGCTTACAAGGCGCGCAGAGCGGCTCTCGCAAACAAGATCGAAAAGCTCGCGGAAAATTGCGACGACTGGACTGAATGCAGAGAGGCTTGCAAGGCTTGGCTCGAAGGCAAAGACGACGCAAACAAGAGCAAGATCGCAAGCGAAGCGCTTATCAAATGCATTGAAAAGTGCGACGGATGCGGTTGCAAGCATGACGAGCTCGTAAGAGATATCCTTGCCGAAAAAGATTGCCTCGTAAAGAAGTCTATTTGGATCTTCGGCGGCGACGGTTGGGCTTACGATATCGGCTACGGCGGACTCGACCATGTTCTTGCAAGCGGCGAGGACGTAAACGTGCTCGTGCTCGATACCGAGGTTTACTCAAATACAGGCGGACAATCGTCTAAATCCACTCCTACCGGCTCGGTTGCGAAATTCGCCGCTGCCGGAAAGCGCACAAAGAAAAAGGACCTCGGCATGATGGCTATGAGCTATGGTTATGTTTATGTTGCCCAAGTTGCTATGGGCGCAAATCAAAATCAGCTTATAAAGGCTATCACCGAAGCCGAAGCTTATCACGGTCCGTCACTCATCATTGCCTATGCAACGTGTATCAACCACGGTATAGACATGAGCAAGGGACAACTTGAAACCAAGAAGGCAGTCGATGCAGGTTATTGGCAGCTTTACCGCTTCAATCCCGCCCTTGCCGACGAAGGAAAGAATCCGTTCACTCTCGACTCCAAAGATCCCACGGGCGATTATCAAGAGTTCCTTTCGGGTGAAACGAGATACAAGACCCTTAAAGCGTCAAGGCCGGAGCTTGCGGCACAACTCTTCGCAAAGGCGGAAGAGGACGCAAAAGCAAGGCTTTTGAGCTATAAAATAAAGGCAGAAAAATAATTCTCTAAAACTTAACGGGCTACCCTAACGGGTAGCCTATTTTTTTACAAAAGAAGCTCGATCAAACGACCGAGCTTCTTTATTATACTTTAATATTATTATTCCAATACTAATATCTTATACGAATATATACGAAAAAGTAATCCGATAATCTATCCGAAAACGATGCGATCAAATATTTACATCGTTTGCATAGAGAGGATACTTTTTGCAAAGCTTCTTTACTTCGGCTCTCACATAGTCCAAAGCGGCTTCCTTTTCCTTGATAACCTTTGTTATGCAATTACCTATAACGACCATATCCTCTTCCTTCATTCCTCTTGTGGT
>CANQUR010000167.1 GCA_947627075.1 uncultured Clostridia bacterium | reverse complement strand
ACTGTTTCAGCAACTCTACAACACTGCCGACACGCTCATAGTCGGGCAGTTTTTGGGCAAAACTTCTTTGGGAGCAGTCAGCAGTTCGGGCAACCTCATCTTCTTGCTCGTGAGCTTCTTTAACGGGACTGCGGCGGGTGCGAGCGTAGTCATATCGCGTTACTTTGGCGCAAAGGACGAGGACAACGTAAAAAAAGCCATACATACCAACATCGCGTTCGGACTTGTGAGCGGCGTGTTCCTTACGGTAGTGGGAGTTATTTTCACACCCATACTCCTAAAATGGATGAACACGGCAGACAGCCTTATGCCCGAAGCCGTGGAATATTTCAGATATTACTTTATAGGCGCGATTGCGACGGTAATGTACAACATCTGCCGAAGCATCATGAATGCCGTGGGCGACAGCAAACGTCCGTTATACTACCTTATTTTCTCGTCGGTGCTGAATATCGTGCTCGACCTTGTGTTTGTGGGCGGCTTTCATTGGGGAGTTTGGTCGGCGGCTGTGGCGACCGTCATTTCGCAGGCGGCAAGCGTCATACTGTGCTTTATCTACCTAATGAAAAAAGGGCGTATCTTTACGGTAGAAATTAAAAAAATACGCTTCCACAAAGAAATTTTAGCAGAAATCATTCGACTGGGCATTCCTGCCGGCATACAAAACTCGGTTATAGGGATCGCAAACGTCATAGTTCAATCTCAAATCAATTCCTTTGGTGACAACGCCACGACGGCTTACGGCGTATACAGCAAGATCGAAGGGTTCGCATTCTTGCCCATTACGAGTTTTACCATGGCACTTACCACGTTCATAAGCCAAAACCTCGGTGCGAAAATGTATGACAGAGCAAAAAAAGGCGCGCGTTTCGGCATTATAGGCGGCGTGATCACGGCTGAAGTGATAGGCGTCATAATCTATCTTGCCGCGCCTCATCTCGTCGCCATGTTCGACAAGGAAAAAACTCCCGAAGTCATAGCGCTCGGCGTAAGGCAAATGCACACGGTCTCGCTTTTTTATTTTCTGCTTTCCTACTCTCACTGCGTCGCCTCGGTCTGCCGAGGAGCGGGTCACAGCGTCGTGCCTACAGTGGTCATGCTGTGCTGTTGGTGCGTAATAAGAGTCATTTACATTGCGCTCGTCATGAATTTCTTAAACGAGATCGTCTACATATATTGGGCTTATCCCATCACTTGGACGTTGAGCTCGATAATTTATTTTATCTACTATCATGCGACCGACTGGATACACGGCTACGAAAAAAAGGAGAAAAAGCTCATCGAATAGTGTTTTATCCGAAAATTTTTTGTTTTGACGTAATTTTTTAGATTTTTTTGTCACAACTGCACTTTATTGTGTTATAATTGTATTATGCTAAAATACGTCAATAAACTTTTTTCGCTCAAAACTCCATACAAGACAAAGGAAAGCGACGAGCTGTTCGTAAAGGCAATGGCGCAAAATTGCAAATATCATTACGACCATTGTGAGGAGTACAAACGAATTTTGGACGACTTCGGATTTTCGCCCGAAAGCATAACTCACATGGACGACCTATCGAGGCTGCCTTTTTTGCCTACACTGTACCTGAAAAAGCATCCGCTCATCTCGGTCAAGGAAAGCCGAATGACAGTCAAGGCTTCGTCGAGCGGAACGGGCGGCGTAAAGTCGTATGTGGGATTGAACTTCGGAACGCTGTTTCGCGCCTTCAAAATGGTCCAAAGGGTCGCAAAGTATCACAAATTGCGTTCGTTGAAGCCGACGCGTTATGTAGTGTTCGGTTACAGACCGCATAGAGGCAATCAATTGGGAGCCGCAAAAACGGCATATCTGTTCACATATCTTGCGCCCGCCTTCTCACGCTCCTTTGCTCTCGAATGGAAGGACGGCTCATATAAGTTGGATCTTGACGACATAAAGGAAAAGCTCATAAAATACGCTTCCGGCAAACTGCCTGTAAGGACAATGGGCTTCCCCGCCTATACCTATTTTTTACTTCGCGAAATGAAAGAGCAAGGCATACGGATAAAACTGCCAAAAGGTTCCATGATATGTTTGGGCGGTGGCTGGAAACAATTTTATGCCGAAAAGGTGGATAAGCAAGACTTTTATGCGCTTGCCGACGAGGTTCTCGGCATAGACGACAAACACATAGTGGAATTTTTCGGTGCGGTCGAACATCCCATATTGTATACCGACTGCAAATATCACCGTTTTCACGTGCCCGTTTACGGCAGAGTCATAATTCGCGACGTGGATACGCTTGAACCCGTCCAAAACGGCAAGCCCGGTCTTGTGAACCTGCTCACTCCCATATTCGATACAATGCCCATGCTCAGCATCCTCACCGACGACATAGGGATCTTGCACGACGAACCGTGCGAATGCGGAGAGGGACAATGGCTCGAAATATTGGGCAGAGTTGGAATAAAGGACATAATCACCTGCGCTCAAGGCGCCGAGGAAATGCTCAAAACCGTCATGGAGGCGTTATGATACTTTATAAAGGCAAAATATATCCCGACAGCAAGCAAAACGAGCTCATAGATTCGCTAAATAGCGACATTTTGAAAACCTTGTCGTCACCCGCGCCCACTCCCGACAGTTTGATAGCGGCAAGCGAAAAGATGTACAACAAAGCCATAAAAGGTCAATACGACGATATAGCCCTGCCCCTTCTCCAAATGCTCGGCATTTCCTATGACCGCTACATATCCATGGCAAAGGCGTTTTCGGCGGAAGTGCTTAACTACAAATACGATATAGAGCTCGGCAAGGACAGAAGATCGCTTGAACCATTGACTACCGGCACGCAACGCAAGATCGTTCCG
>CANQUR010000166.1 GCA_947627075.1 uncultured Clostridia bacterium | reverse complement strand
ACGGTAAGAGTCACTTTGTCGCCTTTTGCATAAGCGTCCTTGGCGGGATCGAGTTTGTACTCGCCTTCCTCGGACTTGCAAGTGACTTCGATTTTGTAAGTCGTTTCGTCGGTATTGTCGTCGGGTGTATTGTCATCGCAAGCCATGACGCCAAATGCAACTACTACCAACAAAATTACCGCAAGCAAAAATCTTGTTACTTTTGTCTTGTTCATTTGCTAAAATCCTCCTTTTTATCTGCACACGATATGTTTTGTATATCGCATATTGATTATACCATATAAACATATTTTTTGTCAATATGTTTTGATTTTTTTCAGTGGATTTTTACATTCAAGCAGTAACTTCTAACTCGCTCACGGTATCGAGCCAAAAGGCACCTATTTTGTAGGGTCGTCATTTTTCGAAATAACCTCGTTTGAGGGGACGTCGTTGCCCGTTAAACGATCTTCATTGTAAAGATCGCCTTTTTCGGTATCGTCTTTGGGTGCGTCGAGCAAGCCTACAAGAATACAGACGGCGCAAACGGAGTCCAACAATTCGTTCACATACGGTGCGTTGACCTTTACTCCGAATAGTTGCAACAACATTATAACAATGCCCGCAAAAGAGATCCAAAACTTTTTGCTCCTCAATTTACTCGCCATTTTGCTCACCTGTATCTGTAATAAAGCGTATAATAGTAGTAATCGTTCAAGTTGTCCCTAAATATGGGATCTTGAAGCAATTCCCTTGCCTCATCTGCCGAAAGCGATTCCAGAGCTTCGACAGCCTTCTCGTAAAATTCTCTCATGAGCGCTTCCTTTTGGCTGTTCAACGCCCGATCTTGATCGTTTAGAGAGTCGGAACTTTGCTTTTTTTCGCGTTCTTCCTTTGCTACGCGCTCATCGTATTCTTGCTTTAAGAGGCTGTTATTGTATTTTATAGCCTCTCTTTTGTTCTTTTCGCGTTCTTCCTTCAATTCGTTCATCCTTTGCGTTAGCTTTGCCGCATACGATATCTTGAACGAATCCAATGCGCTTTGCAGTTGCGAATCGAGTTCATTGAGTTCGCTGTCTATGTCGGAGATCCTTTGATCCCGCTGTGCGATGAGTTTATCGAGATCGTCCAAGTAGGCATTGCTCACCGCCGCTTGTTCGTTGAGCGCAATACTCGAACGTGCAAGACCGCGTTTTAACGAATCATCGCTCATGGCTTGCGCCGTCTGCTTATAAGCGGTTTTCAATTTTTCACTGCTGTCGTCGAAAAGCCTTTCGCTGTCGGCTCGACTCGCATTCAAGTTCTTTTCTTTTGCGGCATACTCGTCCTTTATTGACGTTTCGCCCTTGTTGAAATAGTCGCCGAGTTCGGCTTCCGCAGAGCTTTTTATGCTCTCGTCGGACGGAGCCTCATATTCGTATCTTTGATATGACGGCGTCTCGACGCTATAGTCCTTTTGGATCTCTTCGCTTTGTTTGCTTTGCAAAAAGCCGCGAAGCTCCTCTAATTTATCGTTTGCGTTTGAGCTTTTCTCCGATACGGCAGTCGTTTTGTTTTTATCGCTTTGCTTGTCGAGAAAGCTTTTCAAATAAGATAAAATGTTCATTTCTTCTCCTTTTTTTTGATATATTTTTGCGCCCTTTTGTTTTTGAGCACAATAAGTCTCGCTTCATTTATCGTAAGCTTCATATTTCACCCCCGGTCCTATTTCCAATTTGCCGTTCGGAAAGACAAAACAGTCACTACAGTAGCTTATCACTCCGTCATTTGCTATTTTTCGATCGGATAAGACCCGCTTTTTGTTGAGCGCGCCGCCATAGCCGAGAACAACTACGTCCTCGCCGTCTATTTGACACGCGCCCGACAACCTGCCCCTTCCAAGACACAAGATCCCTTCGTTCATTCTCGCTCCCTTTTTGCCATTTTATCGACGCTTTCCTTTATGCACTCGCAATCGTCTTTTATAGCCGAATCCATACGCAAGCCCTCCTTGCAATCGAGCTTTATATCCGAACACGTTTCCGCCACTGCCGATAGATCCCCGAGCTCGGCACAAAGCGAGCGAATGGTTTCGGTATATTTGTCCTCGCGGCTGCGCGAATCCTTTAGCATATAAAAGAACAAAAAGCAAAACAAAGTCGCCCATATGCCGCTTTCGAGCGCAAATGACATTATTTCATTCATATTGACCTCCTTAAAATCTCACTGCCGAGACATTCTCTTTATATAACATTTTCCGTCAGAGGAAAACAAAAGATCGGAACTCCTTTTCACGACGCGCACATCGTCGACAAAGCCTTTGAACGCGACCTTTTTCAAATCCGCGATATCGTCGCCGAACGCGCCTTTGAAATAATAGAGTTTTCCGTCCTTTATATAGGCGACCGTCAAAACGTCGTCATAGGACACCGCAACCTTTTGCGCATTTAGAAAATAGTTGTGCTTTTCTCGCTCATTCATTATCGAGACAGTCCCGTCCTTGTCTACGAACGCCAAAATAAAGCCGTCTTTATATGCACATATGTCGCCCTGTATGTATTCGCCGTCCGAAATGATTTGGGGAGACAAGTCGGGCAATGTCGCTTTGTATGCGCTCGCCTTGACGTCGTCGCATATGACATAACCTATCGTGTCGCCGTTGATGTCGGCATACGCGATCCCATTATCCTCGTAATCGCCTATATCTCCTATTATCATAATGGCGACCTCGTCTATAGATTGTTCGTTTTTGACCGTAACGACGCCGCCATCGTTGATCTTGAAAAAGATATGCTCGCCTCGGCAGACTTCCGCTCCGTCCACAAAAGCGACTACGCAGGTAGACGCGTTTATAAATACGGCTATTTCGCCATTGCCGTCGACCTTGAAAAGTTCGT
>CANQUR010000165.1 GCA_947627075.1 uncultured Clostridia bacterium | reverse complement strand
AAAAAGCAATGTACATAGAACAATTTATTCTATGTACATTACTTTTTTCTTTTTGGGCGATTTCTGTCGCCTTATTTTTTTGCTGTTTTTGGCTAAATTGCTATTAAATAGACCCTCACCACCGACTTCGTCGGAGCCTCCCCCGATAGTTGCTTTTGTTTTCTATTCATGCTTTATTCGCGGGGGAAGCCTTTTATAATGTCAAGTGTTAATGCATGAACTACGAGAAAATTTGGTCTTGCGCCTTATGAAAGGTCATGTTACTCTATGCATGAACTATGAGCAAAAACTCGGTCGAGCGGTAGCAAGCCTTCCCCACTACGGGGGGAAGGTGGCATTAAGCGAATAGCGAAATGACGGATGAGGGCGCTACGCTCCGTGGCGTTCACTCGCGTTGTTCGCTCGGCTGAGGAGGATTTTTATCTTCCACCTCTTCAGCCGAGGAGCGTAGCGACGAACGCCACGAGCCAACGGCGAGTATTCGGCACTTCGTGCCACCTTCCCCTCCTGTTAGGAGGGGAAGGCTTCTATTTGGTCATGTTACTCTATGCATGAACTATGAGCAAAAGTTTGGTCATGCGCAAGCAAGCATTCTCCACTACGGGCGATTTCTGTCGCCTTATTTTTTTGCTGTTTTTGGCTATTGTTGGCGTTTTGCGCCTGTTTTTTTGCTGTTTTGCCCTATTTTTCTATATTGAAACCGAGATATCTCCCGAGTCGTTTTTTATCAATTTAATTTCAAGGCTGTCCGAATCCTCACTGATATACATTGTGGAATCCTTGATATACGGACCGCCTTTATGATTGATCCTAATTATATTTTCACCCGTTTTAAGTTGCAGGTCGGAATAATTGAGCAAAAATTCATTTCCCAATTCCGGAATTATCTGAATGGGTTCTATTTTTTCGAATTCTTTTTCATCTGCACGTTTTATCTCTACTTCGGCATAAAGGACAGTCATCGAGGTAACGTCACCCTCATCGAGGTAATCCCAACTTATTCCATAAGAACCGCTCTCAATATCTGCCGGAGTAGGTAATTTTATATGCGGAGTCTCGATCTTCGTCTTTATATCGGTATCACATATAAATTGATATTCCGTTTCATCGTCGTAAGCTGTCAAAATATCGTTTTCAAATGTATATTGAAATGTGTACATACCGGTTGTTGAAGTTATATCTTTCGCGATATAGCGATCCCCCACCGAAGTACATTCGAAAATACGCGATGAGCCGTCTCTCTTTACAAGAATATTATTATAAATATATATAACGGGTTTTCTTTCGGGGATCAATGTAGGATTAAAGCCTTCCCATCTTTGCGAAAAATCTTCCCAAAATAGATTTGAGCTTTCCTCTGTCATTATATAACAGCCGTCAATAGGAATGCTTTTATTTGGCTTGGCATCGTCTTGATTTGTCTTATTCTCGCAACCGATAAACGGCACGATTATGAGCAATAACAACATGCAAATCACACTTATCCTTTTCATAGATTTCCTCCTGCAACCACATAAAATTTATATTCTTATATAATAATAACACAATTTGCAAAAAAGTCAAACATATCTGCTTTGCTTTTTTCTTAAAACGCAAATTTCACATTCTATTCTTCGCTTTCGAATTGAGAATAGTAAAGCTTGCTGTAATATCCGCCCAGCTTCATCAGCGATTCGTGCGTGCCCTGCTCCACGACGTCGCCGCCTTTCATGACCAAAATATTGTCGGCGTTTCTTATAGTGGAAAGTCTGTGCGCTATCACAAAGCACGTTCTGCCCTTCATGAGCTCCCTCATTGCCGCTTGAATGATCTGTTCCGTGCGCGTATCTACGTTGGAGGTCGCCTCGTCGAGGATGAGCATGGGCGAATCGAGGAGCATTGCGCGCGCTATGGTAAGAAGTTGCTTTTGCCCCTTCGATATATTTACGGCGTTTTCATTGAGCACGGTATCATAACCGTTTGGAAGCCTCGAAATAAACGAATGGATCTTTGCCGCCTTGCACACCCTTTCTACGTCCTCTTTGGTCGCAGTCGGATCCCCGTACGAAATATTCTCGTATACCGTTCCCGCAAAAAGCCAAGTGTCTTGCAATACCATGGTAAAGGCTCGACGGACCGAGGCTCTTTTTAACGTTTGTATGTCCTTACCGTCTATATATATCTTGCCGTTTTGAGGATCGTAAAAGCGCATGAGCAGGTTTATGATGGTGGTCTTGCCCGCGCCGGTGTGACCGACAATAGCCACGACCTGTCCGCGTTCCACCGAAAGCGAAAGGTCGTGAATGATCGTCTTCCCTTCAATGTATCCGAAATTCAAATGCTCTATTTTTACATTGCCCTCAACATTTTCGAGTTCCGTCGCGTCCACGGGATCGCTCGGCTCCGGCGCCTCTTCGAGCACTCTGAATACGCGTTCCGCCGCCGCAATTGCCGACTGAAATTCTCCCATAATGTTGGCTATTTCATTAATGGGGCCCGAAAACTTGCGCGAGTACAATATGAAGGACGAAATCTGACCGGGATCTATGCTACCGTTTATGAACATTAACGCGCCGAACACGCTTACGAGCGTCAGCGAAATATTGTTGACGAGTCCCACCGACGGTCCGGAAATGGTGCCGTAGTATTCTGCTTTGCTATAAGCGTCTATCGCCTCTCGGTTTTTGACTTCGAAGTCCGAAATTATTTTTTCTTCGCAACCGTACGCTCTCGTGGTCTTTTGTCCCGTCGTGATCTCCTCCACATAGCCGTTCAGTTCTCCGAGCTTTGCCGAGCGTTTGCGAAAGAGGGGTTGTACGCGTCCGACGATAAACCGCGTCATGATGACCGACAACGGCACGGTGACCGCAAACACGAGCAC
>CANQUR010000164.1 GCA_947627075.1 uncultured Clostridia bacterium | reverse complement strand
AAGGCCGGCATCCCATAGTAGAAAAACTTTTACACGGAGAGACCTTTGTTCCCAACGATACATTGATCGATTCGGAAAGTAATATAATGCTCATAACCGGACCGAATATGGCGGGAAAAAGCGTCTATATGAAGCAAGTCGCGTTGATTACTATATTGTCGCATATCGGTTCTTTCGTTCCCGCGAAGAAAGCCGAGATTTCGATAACGGATAAAATTTTTACACGCGTGGGCGCAAGCGATGACCTTTCAAGCGGAAGAAGTACATTCATGGTGGAAATGAGCGAAGTAGCTTTTATTCTCGATAATGTCACCAATAAAAGTCTTGTCTTGCTTGATGAGGTAGGTAGGGGTACTTCAACATATGACGGACTAAGTATAGCGTGGGCGATAATAGAGTTTTTATCGCAAAACTATAAAGCAAAAGTTTTATTTTCCACTCATTATCATGAGTTAACCGAGCTTGAAGGAATCATTGATGGTGTAAAAAATTATAAGCTGACATTGAAAGAATTTCAAGGCAATATAGTGTTTTTAAGAAAACTTATGCGCGGAAGCGCAAATAAAAGCTTTGGTATAGAAGTAGCAGGTTTAGCCGGATTGCCAAACGATATAATAGATCGGGCAAAAAATATTTTAAGGTCGCTTGAAAAGGCAGATATATTGAACCATGATAATCAATTTGCCGATAAGCAATTATCATTGTTTAATAATATAGGTAATAGCGCTGAAATTAATGCTATTTTAAGCGAAATAAATTTAGACGATATTTCTCCTCGACAAGCGTTTGATGTGCTTGCAGATCTTAAAGAAAAGGCGGTGAAGGGCAATGGGTAAAATAAATATACTTGATAGTTCGATTTTCAATCTGATTTCAGCCGGCGAAGTAGTAGATAAACCTATGTCTGTTGTAAAAGAACTTGTGGAAAATTCGATAGACGCCAAAGCGGATAAAATAGAAATCGAAGTTAAAAACGGCGGCATAGATTACATCCGAGTCGTTGACGATGGTTGCGGTATAGAAAAAGACGACATGAAAAAAGCCTTTTTACCTCATGCTACGAGTAAAATAAGCAGCGTAGATGATTTGAACTCAATTCTTACGCTAGGTTTTCGCGGTGAAGCGCTTGCAAGTATTTCAGCGGTCGCAAGAGTGACTTTGATTTCACGTATAGAAGGCGCAGAGTTTGGATATACCGTTATATATGAAAACGGTGAATTGATTTCGGAATATGAATGCGGATGTCCAAAAGGCACAGTAGTCACCGTCGAAAAAATATTCGATAAAATTCCTGCACGTCAAAAATATTTACGTTCTGCTTCAAGTGAAGAAGCGGATATTTTGAATTTGGTGACCAGACTTATACTGTCAAATCCGCGTATTTCCATTAAATATTCGAGTGAAAGCAAAAATCTATTTTCGACCGGAGAAGGAGAGAAAAGCGCCTTAATAGCCATATATGGCAACGATATTTTGTCCAATACGGAAGAAATCTCTCTTGTTATGCCTGACATAACTATACGAGGATACATAGGCAAACCGTCATTTAGCAAACATAGTCGCAATTATCAAACATTGGTAGTCAATGGAAGATACGTAAAAAACGAAGATATATCTTATATGATCTATCTTTGTTATAAAGATTTTTTGATGTCAAGGCAATATCCTATGTTTGTTATATACATAGATATTCCTGCCGATATGGTTGATGTGAACGTCCATCCAAACAAAATGGATGTGAAATTTGTACAGCTCGATAGGATCAAAAAACTTATTAGATCGATTATAAATTCCAAGCTAAATAACGTTGCACTTGAGCCCAAAATAATCGAAAATGCGTTCGAAAAAAAGACGTTAGAAGTAAAAGCAATTGAATCAGATTCTAAAAATAACGACGCGATCGCTGCCGATTATGAAAAAAGATCCACAGTATCCTCCGATTTGTCTTTCATAAATAATAAAAGAGAATTGAGAGAGAGCCCTGCGCATGTGCTTCGATATGGCATAAAAAATATGCCGTCAAATATGCCTTACGATTTCCCTGTTATTGAAAATAGTAAAAAAACGAATGAAGTAATTAAAAGTTCGGTATATAAAGATGGCTTTGGACAAAATGATGATTTGTCGAGCACAAACTTTTTGGACGACGAAAGCCTGTTGACTGTCGGCACGCTTTTTTCCACCTATATAATAATTCAACAAAACAACGATTGCTTTTTTATAGATCAACATGCCGCGCATGAGCGTATACTTTATGATAAACTTGTCAAACAAATCAACAATGGAAAACCGATCGTGCAAAACTTGCTTTTTCCGTATTCATTTTACGTTTCATTCGACGAAGGCGAATTGTTGGAAAAAAATCTGTCTTTGTTTTCGGAATGTGGCTTTGAGATTGTAAAAGAAGACGGACAAAGATATAAGATAAATGCCGTGCCTGCTATTGTCGCCGAAATGAGTTTTTCGAAATTTTTACCGATGTTTTTTGATGCGATAAAAATGAATTCCATAACTAATGCCGCATTGATAAAAGATATGCTTGCGCAAAGCGCTTGTAAAGCTGCAATAAAAGGCGACAGACTTTTGTCTATGCAAGAAATAGAGTATTTGATAAAGGGAATAAATACTTTGGACGCACTCCTTTGTCCGCATGGCAGACCTATAGCTGTAAAAATATCCAAGACGGAAATAGATAAATGGTTTAAGAGGAAATGAATAAGTTAGTCGTAATAACCGGACCGACGGCTATCGGTAAATCTGAAATAGCTGTAAATATTGCCGCAAAATTCGATGGAGAGATCATCGGCGCCGACTCTATGCAAATATATAAAATGATGGATATCGGCACGGGAAAGGTGACTACTGCAGAAATGCATGATATTCCTCA
>CANQUR010000163.1 GCA_947627075.1 uncultured Clostridia bacterium | reverse complement strand
CCAAATAATGGACGTGTTGTCGCTTCGTCCCGGTCAAATGGAGGATATGTTCGATTCTCTCAACTTCACCAAGGCGCTCGAATGGGCATATGATTATGCCATAAAGAGCGGGGCTTCCTTCGCCGGGTTCGTCAGATGGGAAAATAAGGGCGACAAAAATATAGAAGCCGTCTTTACCGATGGATGCGGCTGTTCCAATCAAAAATGCTGTATGTGTATAGAAAACGAAGGCTTTGGCGTTCATCGCAACGAGAGATTTATTTCGCTTCCAATTGGCGGAGAGTGGTACTACAAGACTGCAAAAAAGGCATACTTCGAGGGCATGGGGCATATAGTGTCGGCGGAACATAAGCCGCTTGTCATAGGCAAAGAGCTGTTGGACGCGATGTTTGATTTCATAGAAGCCGCTCCGACGTATTTTATTTGCACGGGCGAGAGCGAAAAGGCAAACGAGCACGCGCATCTTATTTGCGGAGCGACGCTATTGCCCATACACAAGGCAAACGACGCTCGCAAATTCAAGAGCAAGGAATATCCGTATATCGATATCACAGTGACCGATTGGTACACTACGGGCATAAGGCTCGCTTGCACCAATCGCGGCAAACTTATCGAATTCACGCTCAAGCTGATAAACGCATACAAAAAAGACGGAGGCAAGGTATTCATAAGCCTTCGCAAGGTAGAAAGCAAGTTTGTAATTGAGCTTGGCTTGATGCGCGGCGAGGCAAAGAAGGAAAATAGCGCATTGACTAAATTGGATATAATGGCTATGGCGGGCGTGTTTGGCATTTCGTCAAAGACCGAAGCCGAGCTTAAAACAATAGAAAAGTATCTCACAAAGGAGATCAAATTCACACCCGCGTGCCTTACGGATGGCATGGAAGCTCATGCAAAAATGATAGACAGGTTGCTAAAAGAGGTCGGAAACGATAAACTCGGCTCTGTCGAAGCGGCATTGGATGTAAAAGAGGAATGCAAAAAGACTCTTGTGGCTTTCCTTACCGACATCAAAGCGTTTGATGACAAACAGGTCGAAGGATTCATAATGCAATTTTAACGGAGCATGGAGGTAAATATGAAAAATGCTATAGAAAAGAAGAATATTTTGGGTAGCTTTGCATTGGTTTTTGCATTTATATTGCCTATAGTCGGGCTTGTGCTCGGAATATTGTCGGTGGTATTCGGCGTTTTGCATTCCGACAAAGACCTAAAAAAGGACGGGATATTCTCCATTGTAATAAGCGTAGTCGTGGCAGTGGTATCTATATTGATACAACATATGCTCAAAATGGTCATCACGGCGGCTCCGTTTATTATCTTGGCGATATAAAGGAGATTAACCATGTATTGCCAAAACTGCGGAGCGGAGATCGACGATAACGCTTACGTTTGCATCCATTGCGGCGTAAGGACCGATTGCCGCATAAAGAGGAACGTCGGCGCCCAACCCGTGCATTGCCAAAACTGCGGAGCGGAGATCGACCCGAACGCTTATATATGCGTTCATTGCGGCGTAAGGACCGGCATTCAAAGCGCGAGCGAGGAAAAGAAGAATAAAGGTTTGACGAAATTTTGCGCTGTTCTCAGCATAATCATGTCTGTTATCGGTGTGACCTTTCTCGGTGCGCTGCTTGGTATACTCGGAATGGCAATTTCGATAGAACGCGGTGATCAAAATGGCAAAAAATTGAATCTGACAGCTATTATCTGTTGCGTCGGCTTGAGCGTCGCGGCAATAATCATAGGCTTGTTATAAGAGAAAATGCCCGAAGCAAGGTTTTGCTTGGGCATTTGTTATGTGCTTGACAAAAAATACAAAATATGGTAAATTTATACAAAAGACAGTTTGCTTTGGTAATCGGAGGCTTGAATGAATGCGTATGACTTTGAAATTTTAGACAGGGAGGGCAAGACGATCCCTATGACCCGCTTCAAGGGCAAGGTATTGCTTATCGTGAACACTGCGACGGAATGCAGTTTCACCAATCAATACAAGGAATTGCAGGAGCTCTATGCTTTATTTCGCGAAAGGGGCTTCGAAATACTTGATTTTCCTTGCGATCAATTTGGTAATGGCGCATCGGGCAGTTCCGAGGAGATCCGTTCCTTTTGCACCGAAAAATTCGGTATCACCTTTATGCAATTTGCAAAGACCGAAGTAGTGGGCGCGAACGCCTTGCCGCTTTTCAAATGGCTCAGCGATAATACGCGTTTCGAGGGTTTCAAGGGCGTAAGGGGCGCGATCGTGTCCAATGCCGTAAAAAAGCAAGATAGGGATTACAAGAGCAATAGCAAAATAAAGTGGAATTTTACGAAATTTCTTATCGATCGCAACGGACACATAGTGGCGCGATACGAGCCTACCGACAGCATAAAGGACATAAAAAAGGAAGTGGAAAAGACATTATGATGCATTATACATATAAAACTCAAAACACTTGTTCGACGCTTATCGACCTCGATATCGACAACGGTGTCGTGACCAACGTAAAATTTACGGGCGGATGCAACGGTAATCTAAAGAGTATTCCCGCGCTTGTCAACGGAATGACCGCCGATGAGATCGCATCTAAACTCGGCGGGATCACGTGCGGACCAAAGTCTACTTCGTGCGGTGACCAGCTCGCAAGAGCAGTCCTTGCCGCAAAGGAAGCCGAATCCAAAAGCAAAAAATGATCAGAGTAACCTTTCGCAACCCTCCGCTTTTTTCGCTATCTTATAGATATAGTAATATAACCTTTCTGTCGCCCGAATTTCCCCTCATTGCTCGGGTGTAGAACAAAATGACCTCATGCAAGCCTTCCCCGCGTTTTTGTTTTCTCATAGCTCGTGCATAAAGCGAATTGACCTTATGCAAGCCTTCCCCTCCTAACAGGAGGGGAAGGTGGCACGAACGAAGTGAGTGACGAATGAGGTGGTGGTATATAA
>CANQUR010000162.1 GCA_947627075.1 uncultured Clostridia bacterium | reverse complement strand
CACGGTATATCTTCCGCTTATAATGCTTGTTGCGGTGCTTGGACTTTCGGTCATCGCTCCGTATTTTGCAATGCTCAAGCCTGTTCTTTCGACGGCGGTCGCAAAACTTCCCAAACACACCATTCGCGTGGAAAGGACTGTTACCGAGCAAGTCGAAGGTGCAAAGAAGGGTAGATTTGAAGAAAAGACATACAAAAAGGTCGTAAATGAAAAGGTTGAATGGAAATATCACAACAGATACGGAATTGCGGCAATAGGTATTTTTGCGGCAGTGTTGGTGCTTTTGTTTGCAGGCTGTCCCACAAAGCATTTTGCAACGAACAATGTCGACGAATTCGGATACCGCGACGCGCTTAAAAATGATGCGATAGTTTACACTTGGGACAAAAACGGCTCTACCGAATCTGAAAAGCTCCGCGTATACGATCAATATGCATACAGCTTCTTTGAGAGAGTCAACTCGGATTTCAGTTGGAACAAGAATACGGGTGCGTATGAAGCGGATATCTTTGACAGCGCTCGTTTGCTTGGTCAAGCATCCGTTCCCAATGTAAGCCTCTCGAGCGATTCAAATAGCGAATTGACATTCACGTTGTTCGATCTCAATACCGAAAGCATGGTAGATGTGATTTTCACGAAGGTGTCGAACGTGACTCAATTCAATGTGTCCTCGCAAGGAGAGTATTACGAAATAACAAACGATGGCAAGGATACGTTCCGTCTCGAACTTCCCTATAACGATAGCAACTTTGCCGAATTTACGGTCGAGTTTGTATTTGATGGAGAGGTCGATATAGGAGTTGAGCTTACTCAACGCGTTTCCGGCGAATTTACGCTCAATCGTTTCCGTCAATCCAATGAGATATACAACGATATAGCGAGAGAGGAACTCAAAGATATGGTAGGCGACGAGCTTCCGACCATTGACGATGCAAAGAACGTACCGTGCGGAATGATCTTCCATATCAATACAAGCTTTTCCTTGAAAAGAGATATAGAATGATCGAGACATCGTCAATAATTTGATTTATACGAGCATATTTAAAAGCGCCCCATTTAATGGGGCGCTTTTGGTACTCATTTGCCAAACTTTTTTTCAATAGGCAATATTATTGTTTTTTATTGCCGTTGTTTTTCGACTGTTCTTTTTCGCCTGTGACTATTTCGGTCATGCTTGCCAAAAGTCCGGCTACGTTTTGGATCTCGCTGGGGACGATTATCTTTGTCGAATTGCCGTCGGCAAGCGCTTTAAGCGCCTCGAAGCCCTGTAACGTGATATAAGCTGCGTTCGGATTGGCGCTGTTTATAAGGTCGATTGCACGACTTTCGCCTTCTGCTTTTGCGATAGTGGCTTGTTTTTCCGCCTCGGCTTGAAGAATTTTTGTTTCCTTTTCCGCCTCGGCTCGCAAGATTTGAGCTTGCTTTTCGCCTTCTGCGACCAAGATGTTGGATTTTTTCTCGCCTTCGGCTTTGAGGATCTGTTCGCGGCGTTCGCGTTCCGCACGCATTTGCTTTTCCATAGCCTCTTGAATATCTTTTGGCGGAAGAATGTTTTTAAGTTCCACACGATTGATCTTGATGCCCCACGGATCGGTAGCCTCGTCCAATATCATGCGCATTTTTGTGTTTACGGTGTCGCGAGAGGTAAGGGTCTCGTCGAGCTCGAGTTCGCCGACGATATTTCTCAATGTAGTAGCCGTAAGATTCTCGATCGCGCGAATGGGATTGTCGACGCCGTACGAGAATAATTTCGGATCCGTAACTTGAAAATACACTACCGTATCGATCTGCATGGTGACGTTATCCTTTGTTATCACCGGTTGGGGATTGAAGTCCGCAACAATTTCCTTCAAAGAGATGGGCTTGCCGCAACGATCGAAAAACGGTATGACCATATGTATGCCTGTTTCCAATGTTTTGTGATATTTGCCCAGACGTTCTACGATCACCGCGGTCGCTTGACGCACGATGCGGATAGACGCCATTAAAAATACCAGTAGGAGCACACCCAATACTCCGAAAATAATACCGAAAACCATTTTTATTTTCCTCCTTTGGTTAATCGATTTTTTTGACTAATAGTTTGTTGCCGGAGATCTTGACGACCTCCACAATGTCGCCGGCTTCCAATGCCTGACGATTCTCCTCAACGGCGCTCCAAACGACGTCGTTGATCTTCAAGCTTCCAACGGTCTCGAAATCCGTACGCGTAAGCATCCTGTATCTTTTGCCGATATAAGCGCTTGTATTTGTACGCGCATTAGAGTTTTTCAGCAAGAACTTTTTTGTGACCGGTCGCAAGCCTATTATCATGGCAGCGGACAAAACTATGAAAATCACAAGTTGCCATTCCCAACTTACTGCCTTTGTAGCTGCCAAAATAAACGGAATGACAGCGGCGCAAGTGAACCAAATGGATACGACTTCCATAGTGACAAGCTCGACTATGGCGGTGACGACCAATATGCCGAGCCATATCCAAAACATATAATCCATTATATCCTCCCAATAGATTTATATCGTAGCATTAGCGCGGAAAAATTCTTCCACTATATTTGCAATAATACTACCAATATATTATATCATATAAGTAAAGGAAAATCAATACTTTTTTGTATTTTACTTTCATTTATGAGCGACTGTTGCCAAGTAAAGATGCGTATAAGCAAGTAGTAGGAGCGGCGGAGAGGGAAGGTAATGTTTGCAATAAAACACCGATAAAACCACGAAAGATTACCCTTTGTGATATTCGCGAAACGGGTCAAGAAATTTCAATATGCAAGAATTATATTTATGACCATGCGTAACTATTGACGTTATAGGGTGGGGTATAAGGTGAAATAACAGCCTCGATAGCCGAAAATTCCGAGCAAAAAAACAACCCGCTTGGACGTGAGTTCAAACGAGTTGCTACTATGGCGGAGTAGGTGGGAGAGGCGGTCGCGTTG
>CANQUR010000161.1 GCA_947627075.1 uncultured Clostridia bacterium | reverse complement strand
GGCTACCCGGATCCGAAAGCATACACAAAAGTACGCTTGCGCTGTCCGCCTTGTTCTTACCTCTTTGCGCATTCATCTTGTATGCCTCGAGTATGGTGACATTCACCCTTTTTGTGAGGTCGGGCTCGCCCATTATTACCACATGATCTTCTTCCATAAAAACGGGCTCTATTTCTTCCGGTTTAACGCCGAATTCCTTCAAAAGTTTAGAGACCATGCTTTGCTCGTTTTTGGCAAGGCCGTACAAAATATGTTCCGTTCCCACTTCGGGATTGGAATATTTTATGGCGATCTTTTTTGCCAACAATATCGAATTTTTCAAATTTTCGGTTATAGCTACTCTCATAAAATCAATCCTCCTTTATATTAACAGTTTGTTTGATCACATCGCACATTGATGCTCGCACCTTATCGCGTTCGCCACCGTCGAGCCTTCGTCCTTTCTTTAAGCAAAGACTTGCCGGTTGAATATCTATGATAAGGTCGTCGAGCTCTGACGGATCCGAACATTCCAAAATATTGTAATAGATCCCGAGTTTGACAAAAGCGATCAATTCCATAAATTCGCTCTTTGTGATCATGTAACAATTTGTAAGAATTCCGTACGAACGCAATATCCTGTCCTTTAATCCCGCCGGATCGGACTGCATAAGCGCCTCTCTTGCGCGCAACTCGGACTCCACAATATGATTAACTACATTTTCGACAGACGCTACAATATCGTTTTCGGTTATCCCGAGCGTCTTTTGATTTGATATTTGATAAACATACCCTTCGGCTTTACTTCCTTCGCCATACACTCCGCGCACAGCCATATTGAGTCTCGTAACACCGCTTATGCAACGATTCAACGACCCCGTTAGAGTAAGTGCAGGCAAAAACATCATTACGGACGCGCGCATCCCCGTACCGACATTGGTAAGGCACGAAGTAAGATAGCCATAGTTTTGATCATAGGCAAAGCCCATGGCGTCGCAAAGCGTCTTGTCTATATACTTGAGTTCGCCGTAAGCTTCTTTGAGTTGCAAACCGCTCAAAATGCATTGCTCGCGAATATGATCTTCTTCGCCTATCATAATGCTTATCTTGTTATCGCTTCTAATTATAGCCAAGCCGCCGCAATCTATAAGCTCGTTGCTTATAAGATGTCTTTCCACAAGTCGCGTTTGTTCGAGCGGGCTCAATGCCGTCATGGGATAGACCGTATATGAACCTTGAGTTCGCAATACTTCCATTGCCTTTGCGGAAATCGGCGAAATGTTTATTCCCTTGAAAGGAAGTCCGTCGATATTTCTTGCAAGCCTAACACGCGACGACAAGATTATGCCTCTTTCCATTACAATTCGCCTCCCTTGAGTTCACGTATCCTTGCCTGAAGCTTGAGCGCCTGTTCGTAATTTTCGGCAGCCGCAGCACGATGCAATTGCTCCTCGAGCTCTGCGATTTCGTTTATCGAATTTTCATTTTGTTCACCGTCGGGACTTGACCCTATGTGCATGACTGCGGATTGGATATTTCTGACAATGGGCTTTATCTGTTCGCCAAGTTCCTTGTAACAATACGGGCAACCTACAAAGCAAGTTTCGGATATTTCACGCAGAGTTGTGCCGCATTTGCTACATTTCGCACGACTGCCTTGCTCCGTTAAGCCAGAAAACAGTCCAAAGTCATCCTCGAGTGACGAAAACATTTCCATTTGTGCTTGCTTGAAGCACTCGGGGCACACGTAAACTCTTGTTTTAACTCCGTCTACCGTCTTTTCCATATAGCCGGTAGCTTCCCTTTTTTTACATCTTTGACAAATCATTTCTTACCCTCCTTTTTTGATAGCTCCTTTGCCAATGCCTTCATAAGCGAAGCCCGCAAGATATCTTTATCTATGCCGGGAGCAACGAGCGCCTTGTCGCTTAAAAGCGCTTTTATTATGTCGCCTTCTCTTTCGCTCAAAAGATCCTCGTCGATAAGCCTATCCGACATTCGTACCGCTCGGTTGTAGCTGACCCCTTCGCTGATATTGATCTTACCAATCTCGTTTAATACTTCGTTTGCATCGCCTATGCGAAGGACCGTAACATACCCTCCGCCACCGCGCCGCGATTCGATGATATAGCCTCGATCAAGTGTAAAGCGCGTAGCCAAAACATAATTGATCTGACTTGGTGCGCAATCAAAATAGTCGGCAAGCTCGTTCCGGCTGATACTTATTTTTTTGTTGTTTTCGAGCGACGAAAGCAAAAACCTTTCGATCAAGTCACTTATACTTGCCATACTACCCTCCTTTTTTCTTTCGGTCATAGAACGTATTAAATTTGACTTTCTTTGACCTTTGATTTTATTATACTACTTTTTTTCGATTTGTCAAGAGGTTTTATAAAAATTTTTTAGATTTTTTTGAAGATTCGATCTAAATTAGTTTAGACTCGATTCTGTTTAGTTATTCCGTTGCTTAGTGATTCTTTATACGTAAAAAAATGAGCCCGAAAGGACTCATTTTTGCTAAATCATACATCCCTATAGATTTAGCTTATAGCTTATTCGGCATACCCTTGCAATGCCGTTTTCGCTCTGTGTTTTTGGTAGGATTTAAGTTAAATCATTTGACGTACTAGCTGACGATATGTCGTCGTTTGTAAGGCTTAATGTTACTTTATAACTACCGTTAGATTGTTTTTTTGCATCATTAGAAAGAGACGGCTCTGCTTTAGTTACGGCCTTAATGCTATCTATAGTAATTTGCCCATCGCTTGTAACTGTAGCTTCTACTTCCCAACCTTTAACGTCTTTAGGCCACAGTGTTCCATCGTTGGAATTATCTAAAAGATAAACGGCTGCAGTGCCGCGGGCAGCACGAATGTTGGCGTTTTTCACAGCATCTTCTGCCTTATTCAAAGCTCCCACAAAGAGAGGAACAGCAATAGCGGTAAGAACTGCGATGATAGCAACTACTATCAAAAGCTCGGCAAGTGTAAA
>CANQUR010000160.1 GCA_947627075.1 uncultured Clostridia bacterium | reverse complement strand
AAGACATGGAGAATGGAATCCCAGAACAGCCCGCCCTCGATGATGAAGTATTCCATAAAGATAAACTTTTCGGCTTTTTTGATATCCTCTATCATCGCGGGAAACATTTCGTCGCCGAGGGGGAAATATTTGATTTCCGTACCGTAGTACAGGCGGGACGAAGAAAGTTTTGTAAGAGAAACCGCCTGCGAATAAATCATCTCGTCTTTCTCTTTTAAGGCGAGAAATTCCGCCGAATCGTCCTTTTCCGTTCTTTCCGATCTTGCCCGTTCCACATTTTTTCGCTGTTTGCGATTGAGTTTGCGGTCATAAAACATAAAGTAAAGCATAAAACCGATGATTGGAATGAGCAATACAAAGAACAGCCACGGGAGCTTATAATCGGGATTATCGTTCCTTGCTATAATGCTTATCGCAACGCCCACTTGTGTTGCGACGACGGCAAAGTAGAAATATGGAACTATATCGTGATAAGGCTCAAAACCGCGATCACGGCGGCGATCTCAAAAAAGATAAGGAGTATATTGAATATATAACGGATAGGGATGTAAGATACTACCCTCTCCTTTTTTACTCCGTTCTCTATTACTTCAATCGTCTTTTTCAAAGTCATTCTCCATTTATTTGAACTATCCCTTAACGGGAATTTGTTTTACGACTTTGCAAGGATTTCCGACGGCGACGACAGAAGCGGGAATATCCTTTGTTACGACCGAACCTGCGCCGATCACCGCATTGTCGCCGATGGTCACGCCCGGCAAAACAGTCACATTTGCGCCCATCCAAACATTGTTTCCGATTTTGATAGGCTTGTCGTTGAATACGCCTTTTAAGCGCTCGGCAGGGTCAATGGAATGGTTGGTGCAAATGAGCTTGCAGTTAGGACCTATCAAGGCACAGCTTCCGATATCGATAAAATTGGTGTCGAGAAATGTGCAATCGTAGTTGATCATCGCCATTCCGTGGAAGCGGATATTTTTGCCGAAGCTGCAACGGAAGCCGTCCTCGATAAAGACGTATTCGTTATAGCCCGTAACAAGCTCTTTAATGATTTCCGTTCTTTTGGGATCGGACGGCTTTAAGGCGTGAAGCTCATGAAGCATATCCTTTACCTTGCTTTGGAAAATAAAAACCTCTTTGTCCCTGCGGTCAAACTGCTCGCCCGAAAGCGCCTTTTCAAGCTCGGTCATACTCATTCCTCCACGATCTGAACGGCATACTTTTCATCAAGTCCACGCTCCTTCAAAAAGGCGTTGAACTCGGATGCAAGCTGTTCGGCGGAATACTCGGCTGGTTTCGCGTTCGGCACGCTGTGCGCACATATGCTTGCTTGCGTCTTTGCATGAAGCTCGTCGAGCTTTCTTGCGGTATCCGCATTAGCGTTTGCAGCGCCGCGCTTAATGTTCTCGATCACGAGGCGGCATTTTGCCTTAAAGCCTTTGGTGTGCAAAAACTCTCTGAAATCCTTATTTTCTTCGGAGTTTTTCACGGCTTCGATATTCGCCTTGTCATGTTCGTGTTGGCGGCGGGCATTTTCACCCATCTGTTCGAATGCCACTTTGAATTTTGCAACGATGCCTTTTGTATGACAAAATTCTTCAAATTGCTTCGTGATCTCTTCTTGGCTGACTGCATAGTCTGCATTGTAGTTTTCCATTTTCTTTTTTCTCCTTATTTCTATAAATTTTTTATTTTTTTCGGAATGTTTTAAGAGAATTCCGAACTGCTCTTCATAGGTTTTTGCCGAAAGGAACTCTCGAAAATCGTCCATTGTGAGCGCCGAATCGTCATCGGGTTCCGCTTTCGCCGACAACTTTATGATTTTTATTTTCTTTGCCATTTCGTCATAGCTCCTCCGCATCCTTTGGTAAAAGTTTAGCACCGTTTTTGCCAAAACACCACAACATAAATACCAAAAAGTGTTGGTTTCTGGAATTTTCAGAAATGGCTTCCGTTGTCGGGCATATCCTTACTTTTTGAAAGAATCAATTTCTTGATAAAAAGCACCGCATAAAACAGCACGGCTCCAACGACTGCAATCATTATATCCGTAACCGTATCGGTGAGCGGAGAAATTCCCTGTTGGAGCGCCGCCTCTACTCCTTGCATATCGCTGTGGAGTATAAGGTCGGCGGCAAACTCGTATATCTCCCAAATGGCAGCAAGCGAAATAGTCAGAAGCACAAACATAATATAATGGATAGGTTTTGGCTTTTGTTTTTCTCGAAGATAGAGATAGTAAAAAATCGCACATCCCAAAAAGCCAAAGTATCCGTGGATAAGGAGATCCCACCACGAGAGCCGCCCATACAGCCCCATAGCGGTGCCCGCGTCAACCGCAAGGACAAAATGCAAGCAAATCAAAACAATAAGGTAACGCGGAATGTTCAATTTGAATTTGCGGTTGAGAAAAATCAACACGAACGGTACGAGGGAAATAAGGACTATGCAAAGATAATCGCTTATGTCATGTTCCGAAATGATCGTAGCATAGAGAATGAGTGTGACGACCGACAAAAGTGCGGTCACTATTGCGGGCAGATAATCCAAACTCGTGCGAAGAAATTTCTTTTGCATCGGATGACCCTCCTTTCCATTTCGCTTTAATTGTAAAACTTTTGAGGGACAAACACCACAACATATATTTTGATTTTTGTTGGTTTCAAAAGAAAAAATTCAGTTTTAATTCCGCAAACTGCCGTTTTAGAGTTGTTATCATCGTAGTTTTATGGTATAATAGCATTAAAAGCTACAAAATCATAGATTTTGTGGGCTAATGCCCTATTTTGCTCCGCAAAACGGTTTTCTGCTCATCTACGTCGCTCAAAAAACCTTGCAAGCAAGTTTTTTCGCTTGTATTATACAAAAAAGGAGGCTTACATTGAATAAATCCGAAGCGAAATTTCATAACACCGCGGTAAAAATGGATGACGCGCTTGTCATGCTTCTTGAACATAAAGATTTTAAGGATATTTCCATTATGGATATATGCGAAAAGGCGGGCGTCAACCGCTCCACTTTTTATG
>CANQUR010000159.1 GCA_947627075.1 uncultured Clostridia bacterium | reverse complement strand
CGTCAAAGCTCCTGCCGCAAGCGAACCGTGAACGGCTCCCGCGGCGCCGCCTTCACTTTGCATTTCCGCAAGACGAAGCGGCTCTCCGAACATATTGAGTCTTCCTTGAGCGGACCATTCGTCTGCGTACTCTGCCATGGGCGAGGACGGAGTGATGGGGTAGATGGCTGCAACTTCACTGAAAGCATACGCTACGTGCGAAGCGGCGGTATTGCCATCGATTGTCATTTTCTTCATAATTTACCTCCATGATGGATTTTATCTTGGTTATCGGCAAAGCGATCCTAAACATACGAACGCTTTTCGCCTTATAAGCATTATTATATTACTTTATTTTACAATAGTCAAACAAAATCAAAAGGTTTTGCTTTATTTTGTAGCCTAAATAAAACTACATTCGACGCTATATCCGATTTCTGTTTTTATCGATGCGGTCGAGGAAAATTTCAGCTGTTTTTTTTTGCGCTTTCCACGTTGAGATTATAATAGTTGCCGCATTCTTCTTTTGTTCCGCCCGGCATATCGCCGTCGTAGCGTAGTATTTCTTCGAAGCCTTCCTTTATGTACGCGGAAGCTTGTTCGTGCTCGACGTCGCGCATAAGTACATAAAAGCCCGTTTGACAGCCCATGGGACCTACATATATGGTTTTGTCCGCGAGACGTCCGTTTCGCAAAACCGTAGCAAGAAGGTGTTCGAGCGAATGCATTTCGGCATTGGTCATAAGCTCGTCGCAATAAGGTTTGCATATTCGCACGTCGTAAGTGTAAATATCGCCGTCCTTGCGCGAAAGATATATTCCGGCGGGGTGATCGAGGTGATTTATCTTAAATGAAGCAATTTTTTCCATAATAAAGCCTCCAAACAAAAAATATTATAATCGAACTGCTTTTTCAAGTCAAATCGATTGACATGTTACGGCAAAATTATTATAATTTTTGTACTGATTTTGTATGGAGAAAAATATGTCTTTGGCAGAGAACGAAGAACAAAACGAACCTCAAACTGTTGCCGACGATACGAACGACAGCGATTTAGCCGTACCGTCCGACGAGAACGAGCAACAAGAGAAGGATGAATCGAAGAATAAAGAGCATGCCGAACTCAATAAGGATCCGGTGGAACAACTTCCGCCCGAATACCGTCGTAGACACATGCTCGACTTTTTCCGCCGTCCGCGCCGAAGGATACGCGGGCATGAGGAGGACGACGACGGGCAAAAGTATGTTGTAAAAAAGGCTGTCAGTGTAGAAGGCTTCGTTACGCTTGCTGTCGTGCTTGCGATTTTTATACCCATAGGCGTAATTATGGGCTTTGGGAATATGTTAAACACCATATTCAACAACGCGCTCGACCTGCTCTTAAACACTTGCTTTTATCTTATGGGCGTAGCGGTGGTAATAGGCGCATTAAGCTCCGTGCTTACGGAATTCGGCGTTATCGCGCTTGCAAACAAGGCGCTTTCGCCGCTTATGAAGCCGCTTTACGGTATGCCGGGTGCTACTTCCGTCGCGATTTTTTCCACATTTCTTTCGGATAACCCCGCGGTTTTAACTCTTGCCGACGACGTAAGATATCGAAAATATTTCAAAAAGTACCAACTTTGCGGACTTACCAACCTCGGTACCGCATTCGGTATGGGGCTTATAGTAGTAATCACCATGGCGGGACAGCCGGTAAGCGAAGGCTCTACGGGACTTGCGGTCGCAATGGGTGTAGTAGGCGCGATAATAGGCAGCGTGCTTGCAACGCGACTCATGTTGCATAAATCCAAAAAACTTTACGGAAAGGACGCCGAAGCCGTGACCGATCTCGGACATTCTTTCGACGCCGTAAATCAACGCGAGGTGCGAAAGGGAGGCTTCGTTCAACGCTTTTTCGATAGCCTACTAGACGGCGGCGCAAGCGGCGTAAAGATAGGTATGGCTATAATTCCCGGTGTGCTTATAATCGCTAATTTAGTTATGCTTTTAACGGATGGGGAGCCGATAACAGGTTATGACGGCGGCGTTCATCAAGGAGTGGCTTTGCTTCCTTGGGTGGGCGAAAAGCTTGGTTTTTTATTCAATTTCCTTTTCGGCTTCAACTCCTCTTCGGCAATAAGCGTGCCCATAACGGCGCTCGGTAGCGCAGGCGCGGCGGTAGGTATAGTAAAGAACAGCCTTGCTCCGTTCACCGCGACCGAGATAGCGGTATTCACTTCGATGTGTATGTTTTGGAGCGGATATTTAAGTACCCATGTCGCAATGATGGATAGCTTGGGATTCAGAAAACTCACTACAAGTTCCATTTTATATCATACGATCGGCGGTATCGTAGCCGGTTTTTGCGCACATTGGCTTTACTTTTTGTTTGCTCTGTTGTTATGATGTCGATAATAAAACCAAACGTTACAAAGCTCTCACAAGTGTGGGAGCTTTTTTAGTAAGGACTTATTGTGAAATTAAAGTAAATTTTGTTTTTTCTCTTGACAAACCGGACTATATGATTTATAATATAAAATATAAAGTTATACCATATCGGTGTACACAAAAACATAGAAGGAGGCAATATGAAAACAAGAAAATTATTCTTGGCAATACTGATGTTGCTTATCACGGCGATTGCTGTAGTCACCGTAGCCTGCAATAACAAAGACCTTCCGGAGGGTCCCGAAACAGGCGTTTACTACAGTTATGCCGAAGATGATGAAGATATGCTTACTCTTTTCGGCGGTAATAAATTTACATTGGCGATCAAAGGAAAGAGTTTATCCGGTACTTACGGGCTCGGAGACGGCAAATTGACTTTGACTCCTAACAAAGAAGGAGAAAATGAGTTGCAAGGCGAGTATGACGGTGTGAATATCACGCTTACATACGAAAATACTCAACTCAAATTCTGGAAAAATATCGAATATACTGTGACATTCGATTACGGAGAGGGCGAAATTCAAAATGTTACGGTCAAAAACGGCAAAAAGCTCGTAGCTCCCAACGATCCCGAAAAGGCGGGCAATGCCTTTCTCGGCTGGTTCAAGGAGGACGATACGCCGT
>CANQUR010000158.1 GCA_947627075.1 uncultured Clostridia bacterium | reverse complement strand
GGCTCGAGTGAATACGAACCGCCCTCGTTCTTTGTTACATTGACCGAATATTTATCCGCAATGGGCGTTTCAGCCTCGAAACTTATTTCGATAGTCAAATTTTTGTCAACGTTAAAGGTATAGGTGTTCTCTCCGGTCAAATTGACTTCCTCGCCGTCAACCTTAACGTTCTTTACCGTATAGCCGCTGTTGGGCGTTACAGTAAGGGTCACTTCGTCGTCAAAAAGATAAACATCCTTTTGGGGAGAAAGGCTGTAAGTTCCCTCACCCTCCACTACGCTGACAGTAATGGAATAACTATCATTACTGCATGCCGCAAGCGACGTCATACCGATCGCCGCGCATAAAACTAATAGAAATACAAAAAATAAATTTTTTTTCATTATACACCCTCGATTTGAATATTATAAAAAATATACAAGACCGCCCTGTAATTGCTCTACTCTACAAACTTTCAAATTCGGCAAAGCAATACAATGTCGATAGTTCTTCAAATCTACCGATCTAGACTTATCAGGTACAAAACAGAAGATCACATGTTTCTTTCCTCCGAATCCGAAAATGATAAAATTAGTCTCGTATATTTTATATATAAATAGTTATATATTAGACAAAAAATAAACCAATTTTGTGACATTCTCTGTAAAAATATTGTAAATTTTTTTCATCAAAAATATTCACAAATAGGTTTTTGATACAGTGACACCTCATATTTGTAGTTATTTTTAATTGGATTATAGCATTATCAAATTCATTTGTCAAGTATTTTGAGAGAATTTTCATGCCAAAGCAACGAATTTATACAAAGTTATCGGAATTTATCGCTTTGCAAAATTCTAAGTGAAAAACGCTTTTGGCTTACAGAAACGATTTGATGCCGTTTTATAACTTTTTTCAAAGCAGAAAGAACAAAACCATAACCGATTATATCTCATTTGATAGATACAAAGCACAAAAAAACGGCATTTGTCCACTATCAGTTACAGTGGCGTCAGGTCGGGCAATCCCATGCTGAATTTGGAAATTAAATTGAAATCCGAGAAAACGCTCCCTCGAACCATAACCACCAACGAGGTAAAAAAGATTTTCGATACCTTGTACAAGATCAAGTTTTCGGATAAAAAAGCCCCGCTTTTGAGGCATTCCATTACAATCCCCTCAATCTGGAACAGTCAGCTCACCTTATTAAAGGAAGCCTATCATAAGGTTAAAGTTGAATGGTTGGTTGTTGCTCTTACTAAGTGGAGCCGACATAAGGATATTTATCTTTAGTATTTCAGTCGTAGTGACTTTATCCTATGTATTGTTAACTTTTGTGATACTATCTTTGGTAAGATTATCTTTAGTACTTTTATTGCACCGTACGGAATAATTTCCTTACGGAGAATAAACAGAGCGACGATTTCAAATAAAAGGAGCATTAAACATAAAGTTTTGAAAACACTAAGAAAATTATGATAGGGACTCGATCTTTACGGTTACGATACGATTTATCATGTACATCCCCCCATTTTCATTTGTAAAATATACATTACTCATAGTAAACTCTACCTCTTCGCTTCCGTCTTTGGCTTCAAGGTGGAGATTAGGTAATTGTACTTCCGATCGGACAATGAATTCCACTATCTTCCCGCCTATCTCAACCATCTCAGTTGAAGATACTCGAGGATAAGTAGGATAAGCAAGAACAGTCATCTTATACTTACCCGAAAATAATGAAGCGTCCAAAGGTATCGGTATCAGCCTATCGTGATGAATATATTTAGGTAGATGTGCTTCATAATCAATCGAATAAGCTAAACATACGCTGGGAACTATGCGGGTCTGACCGTCGGCTTTAAGTACGGGTGGCTCCCACTTTCTTGCGGTAAACTCGCCGCTTATCTCGGTATCCGTAGTAAGATAGAGTTTCTTGTCGCCATCGAGTATTTTAAGTATCGCGACATACGCACCCCTATCCTCGACATAGACCATAAGGGTATTTAAATGTTGCTCAGCAACCTTCGGATCAAAGGAGACAATGGGCTCTACTTTACCAAGATCGGCAGACGCTACGCTGATCTCATAGTAGCCCGGATCAAGATCGATATCGACTTCGGCGGTCTCTCCTACCTTAACGGTCTGAGTACCCAAAGATATACGTCCGTCATCGACAGGCGGCTCTTCTTCGGGTCCCTTTACGTTGAGCGTATTGAGTTTTGCCCAACTTCCCTCCGCCTTTCCGTAGATATCTCCCGTAGCGTAGTTAAGATACAGATCGCCGTCATTACCAAGGTCTGCGGCGGGAGCTTCCTCGCCCCAAAGCCAACCGTTGCCTTTGGCGCCGGGCTGTCCGTCCTTGCCGTCCTCACCGTCGGTAGCCTCGGCTTTTACTCCGGTATCGGTCTCGCCGATATACCAGTTGCCGTTGTCGCCGATATGCGGAGTTACGCCGTCTTTGCCTTTGGCAGTAGCCAAAAGCTCCTCGAGCCACTCGTCATAGGACAGTGCGTCGTCGCCCTTGGTCTCGGCATAAGCGGAATAGACCGCCCAAATCTTGGGATCTTTGCCCTCGGAGGGGTCTTTGCCTTTCTCGCATCCGACCATGGAACAAGCTCCAAATCCCAAACATAAGGCAAGCGCGCCTACCATTACTTTCTTTATAGGATTTTTCATAGTAAAATATTTCTCCTTTTAAGATTTTTTGTCCCGCATAGAGAGGCGTCGTCGGCTTCCCTTTTCCTTACGGAACACATCACTCAAAAACTCAACTAAGAACAAGAGGTAATGAAAAGTTAAGAAAATTATGATAGGGACTCGATCTTTACGGTCACGATATGATTGATCATGTACATCCCCCCATTTTCTTTTGTAAAATATACATTACTCATAGTAAACTCTACCTCTTCGCTTCCGTCTTTGGCTTCAACCGGTCGGAAAATGAATTTCACTATCTTCCCGTCTATCTCAACCATCTCAGTATTCATATTGGAATAAACTCGAGGATAAGTAGGATAAGCAAGAACAGTCATCTTATACTTACCCGAAAATAATGAAGCGTCCAAAGGTATCGG
>CANQUR010000157.1 GCA_947627075.1 uncultured Clostridia bacterium | reverse complement strand
GCGCTCGGCACGGCTATGCCGTCGCTCGAAAGACTTCCGTATATGATATTGGAACTTGCGGCGTTCGGCGGCATAAGCGGACTGTTTGCAAAGAAGATCGAACGCACCCCTTATTTTGCGTTCCCTGCCGTTGCGATCGCGCAAATTTCGGGCAGAGCGGTGTACCTTATCTACAGCCTTATAGCGGGCAGAGAGTTCGCCGCGCTTGCAAATTCCGTTGTAGACGGTCTGGTCGGCATATATTTGCAACTCATCATAGTGCCTTTTGCGGTCATAGGGCTTTCGCTGCTTCTTAAACGCGACAGAAAATAAAGGCAAAAAAACTTTATACTATAAAATATACCATGCGCCGGTGCGTGTGGTATTTTTTAATTATCCGCTCTACCCAAAAGATAATCGCATGAAACGTCAAAGCAATCTGCCAATTTTACTATATATCCCGCTTTCGGCTCATTGATACCTCGTTCCCAATAGTCTATGGCTTTTTGACTGACTCCGATCATTTCCGCGAGTTTGGTTTGAGATAACCCTTTGTCGAGTCGAAGTTCTTTAATGATTTTGCCTATCATAAATATATATTTTACCAAACAGCCCAAAAAATTACTTGACAAAGAAGATTTCTTCTTGTATAATACAATAGATTTAAGAAGAAAACTTCTTGAATGACAAGGAAAATTTTCTTTCTATATAGGACTGTTTGATGAACATAGGATTGGTTATTTCGGGCGGGGTCGCAAAAGGGGCTTATCAAGTAGGCTTTTTAAGGGCTCTGAGCGAAGAAATTAAACATACATCAATCAAAGTAAGCGGCGTTTCGTGCTCGTCCATAGGAATTTTCAGCGGATACGCTTATGCTGCCGATAAAATGGATGCATTGTACGATATATGGAATAAGGTACATTTCGATTCCACCGTTGACCTGATGTATAACGTATGGTTCAAGCATTTTTTGAAAGACGCGATTTCCGATCTCGTAAAAGAAAATGATTTATTGAATATACCCATGTATGCGCCTATATGCTATTTCCCTTTTTTACATATGGACTATTTCAGATTATACGGAAACTATTACAAAAAGTGGCCGCGGTTTATATTGGGAGCAGTCTCCTTTCCTTTTTTATCGGGTGGAATACACTGGTTCAAAGGGCAAATATCGTTTGACGGCGGGACCATGGACAACATACCTATTCTGCCGCTGCTTCTGGACGAGAAACCGGACCTGATTTTGGTTTTGCATTTTGAAGCGGGTTTTAAGCCGAGAAGGAAATATCTTGATTACGGTATCCCCATAATCGACTTTGACATTTCGATAGACAGCGTTTTACGTAAATATACGTTTGACTTTCATCATGAAATCAATTTAAGGAGGATGGAGGACGGATACAAATACGGAAAGCAAATATGCTCTTTTTTGTTCGATAAAGGTAAACGCAGCTTAAATGACATTCTTGCTGTGGCAAATGAACAGAAGGAAAAAGAATTTATTAAGCGTCTGAGCAATACCACTTTGGAAACTTGGGTTCAAAGATTGAATGAAATATTTTATCCGTTTATTTCGAGGACGCGAATAAAAATTTGCAATTTGAGTGAACGCAAAAAAGAAAAAAAGGCAAGTTATGCAGAGGAGAAAATATTAGTCGATGATAAAATGTAATAATTGCGGAACATTGAATTCCGAGGACGGAGACTATTGCTGTAATTGCGGGACAAAACTGTCGAAACCGGTTACGGTAAGGTTCGGCGGCTTTAAGTTCGGTATTTTCGATATAATTTTTATTGTTCTATGCAATATTTCGTTCGTTCTTGCGGTCGTAAACCTTATTATAGGCGGGAAATGCTGGTGCCACTATCCGATCATCGGGTTGTTCTTTGTTTACTTTATAACGTTTTCATGTGCGGCGCGGACGGCGAAAAGGTTTTTGACGCGCTATCGTAACACCGTAATATTGATGAATTTTATTTGCGGCGTGTTTGCGCTTATATGCAACGCTCTGCATACGGGCAATACATTTTGGGTCTATGATTATTTTATACCATGCAATATCATAGTCGCTTGCCTTGTCATGGTGTTTCTTCTTATAAGAAAAGATATTTACATGCACAATGTCCTTATATCTGTGTTTATGCTGTCTTTTCAAAGTTTGATACAGTTTATATTTATGCTTTGCAAGTTGACTGCGCAAGGCAACATATCTCAAATTCTTGTTTCGATAGCCTTTGGATTGAATGTGATCACACTCGTAAATTTGCTGTTCCTTTACATAATAAAATACAAAAATAAAGTTGTGGAAAAATTCCGTATCTGGGAGTAATTCCAATCGGATTAAAATATTAAAAGGAGGTAATCATATGGCTAATTATAGTGCGAATTATTGTACGAAATGCGGCACTGAACTTAATGAGAATGCGCAAGTTTGTCCCATTTGCGGCGGAGAGGCGAAGCGGAAGCGGTCACCTTATGCGGGCTTTGATTCTAAATTCGGCGATCACAATAAGGACGATTCTCATTCCGAGGATGGTGCCGCTAATGCAAACGAACAAAGAGTGGATAGTTCTTATTCCGACGGCGTCGTTGCCAATGAGGGCAGGCAAAGAGCAAATGGCATTTCCTATTTCGACGGAGGAGTACTCGGTTGGATAGGACACTCTATACTGTTTTCTCTTTGTTGCCTGATTCCGTTGGCAGGATTGGCAATCGGTATTTGCGTCATGGGCAAGTGGATAGCGTCGCATACGTATATCAACGGCAGACAACTTGTGTTTGCCGGTACGGCAGGCGAATTGCTCGGCAGCGTGATAATATGGGAGTTGTTGACCATGGTCACTCTGTCGATATATGGTTTCTGGGTGCCCGTCAAAATTTGCAGATGGGTAGCGTCTAATCTGACTTTTGCCAACTGACATAATTTACGCGGCGAAGTTATTGCTCCGTCGCCGATCGAAAAATTAAGAAAAACCTGACAAAAATACCATGCGATTATACGTATGGTATTTTTTTTACGCGCGACCGATTCGCTCGAACGGCAGCATATGTATTGCGTAAACGCGCATATTCGGACAAAAAAGAAATTCG
>CANQUR010000156.1 GCA_947627075.1 uncultured Clostridia bacterium | reverse complement strand
TCTAACTTCGCTGCTCTGCATAGCGCCATGGTTTCGGCAAGCCGTTCCGTTTGATTTACGGTAAAAAATTTACCTCCCGTTCCCAATAAATATGCGGCGCACTCAACGACTTCCTTTAGCGTGACCTTTATCTCATGACGCGCGATCGCGATCGAAAGATTATCTTGCATCATGCCGCTACCGCAACGTCTGTACGGAGGATTGCAAACCACTATTTCGGCTCCGCCTGCCTCTATATGTTCGCCTATCTCTTGCATGGGCGCATTGATCATATCTGCTAATTCGGAAAGTCCGTTTAACTCAATATTCCTTTTACATACCTCGCAAAGCTCGGGTTGAATCTCGACCGCAGTCACTCTCATTTTTCGTTTGCCCGCGAGCAAGATAGTTATTATACCCGTTCCACTTCCGAGATCGACTACACGACCTTTAGCGCCTTCGTCCACAAAGTTTGCGAGTTCTACGCCGTCACATCCGAATCGGAACGCATCTTGTTTTTGATAAAATTTAAGTCCGTTTCCGAGGTCTACAAGCTCATCCAAGCTCCACCTCCTCAATGTGATCGAGATTGCGGAATTTTTGTTCATAGTCCAATCCATACCCGACTATAAACACAGGTCTATCCAATGTAAACGCCACAAAATCGGCTTTTGCGCTGTTTATGCGTGACATAGGCTTGTCTATAAGGCACGCAATTTTAACGGAAAGTGCATTTTTATTCTCAAAATAACTCCTTAAATAATCTATTGTACGTCCCGAATCCACAATGTCCTCTACTATCAAAACGTGTTTTCCCGATACACTTTCCCGTATATCCGATATCATATCTATATTGCCTTTGGACTTATCGGCAACATAACTTGACAATGTAATAAAGTCGATCGTAACATCATTTTTTATATAACGCACAAGTTGCGAAAAAAACATGAATGCTCCTCGCAAAACACAAATGCACAAAATCGGTTCATTTTGCGCATATGTCGAAGATATCTCGTCTCCGAGTTCCTTTATACGTTTTTCTATGATTTTGTTGGATAACAACTCCTTGGTCGTCATATTGCCTCCTCGCCTATCAAGTAAGCGCTTTGAGTCTTTGGGCCTATTTTGCATTTGTCGCTGATCTCCACTCCGATCACAGCAAGCACCTCGTTACCGTTACATAAACATATCAATTTGTCTCTTTGTCTCGACGGGATCTTTTTATCGATGAAATATTTCTTCAACGTTTTGCGTTTATTCCCATACGGAACAAAAAAATCTCCTTCTTGCCTATGTCTAAACACACATCCCGAGGGAACGGGAGCCGCTATGATCGTTTTGCCTCTTTCAACTATCGGCTCTATCGACTTAACGTGAATTTTTTTATCTTCAAATTCTATGATCCCTTCCGCAAACGGAACGCATTGATCTCGGTTATCTTCTTTTTCAAAGTAAAAAACGATACGATCATATTCTTTGATCGCCTTGAGTCCGTTAGCGAGCTCTGCCCTTTTACCCGTTTGGGCGTTTTTAAGCTTCATGACATTTTCGATCTGTGCGCCGGTAATATCTACGGGCATAAGTTTTTTTGCCGCAAGTATTATATACCTAACGGCAAACGCGCTTTCAAACGCTTTGAGGGAAAGCGTAATGCAATCGTCGCTTTCTTCAATAAGCGACAGATCCAAAACCTCATCCAATGCTTCCAATGTCATTGCCGCATTCGAAGCCAATCTGTTCAACGCCTTGACTACCCCCGGATAACGGGTTTTGATAAGCGGCAAAACATTGAGCCTTATAAAATTACGGGTATAATCACTGTCGAAATTAGTCTTATCGACAACATACCTTATGTCATGAGCTTGGGCATATTTCTCGATATCTTCACGAGTGTAGTTCAATAGAGGTCTGATTATTTTATCGCTTTCGCTTATACCCTTTAGCCCGTCTAATCCCGAACCGCGAAAAATATGCATAAGTATGGTTTCGGCATTGTCGTCGGCATGGTGTGCAAGCGCTATTTTTTGCGCCTTTCCGCTGTTCAATAATTCGTCGGCAACCTTACGTCGCGCAAGTCTTGCCTCGGTTTCGATGCTTCGTTTGGACTTCTTCGCCATAGAGGGTATATCAAAAATATATTGTATGAACTCAATGCCGTGATCGGAACAATATTTTTGGACGAACTCACAATCATTGCTTGCTTCGGCACGTATCCCATGGTTGACATGTACTACAAAAAAATCAGCCCCACTGCCTTTCAGTAGATCGAGCATGACCATCGAATCTATTCCGCCGCTTACCATTGCGGCTATACGTCCATTTATATCACAACTTTGCACATCATAATTATACTTGAAATCGCTACTATTTGTCAACCAAGTATGAACGCCCTTTCGCATTTGAAAGAATTTTAATTTTCGACTTGAGCATATTTTTCGAACAAATTATGTAGTCACAATTGATTTATTTCATTCGACATTGAGTCTTAAAATATCATATGGGGACAATATTATGTCTGATATAATCAATAATTTTTGTTGAACAAGGCTTGCGTCGGAAACGCAATTTCCGTTTTCATCGCGCATTTCGGTTATTTTTATTTTCTTTCCGTTATTGTTATCCGGCGATAAAACTTCGAGCGTATCCCCCACCTTAAATCGGTTACGCATTTCCACATAAAAACCGTTTGCAGCTTTTTGCGTCACTATTGCGGCAAAAACGCCCTTTTGCTCCGGCTTTGATGTTTCGAGGCATTGCTCGCCTTTTTCTCCGAAATAAAAGCCGGTAGAGTACTTGCGATGACTTAAAAGTTCAAGCTCTCTATTGATGTATTCGGGAAGAACAAAGTTGCTACCTGTGCGATAAAATTCGTCGATAGCGCGTCTATAGGAATTTACAACTCCGGCTACATAATAAGGAGACTTAACTCTGCCTTCGATCTTAAAGGATGTAACTCCCGCTTCGACCAACTCTCGAATATACGGAGCCATATTTAAGTCCTTGCTATTGAGGATATATGTGCCTCTTCCGTCCTCACCTATGGGAAAATATTCGCCGTCGCGCGTTTTCTCCATAAGAGCGTATTCCCACCTACAGGCTTGCGCACATTCACCGTG
>CANQUR010000155.1 GCA_947627075.1 uncultured Clostridia bacterium | reverse complement strand
GCGGCATGATGAGCCTACCCTTTGGCGCCGCGGAATCTATGGGCACGACAAGTACGGCAATATCGCCCTTATTCAATAGGTCGGCAACGATTTGTTTGTCCTCACGAACGGCAAACTTGCCGAGCATCTCCTTTAACTCCTTGATATTAAGACCGGTTACAGCGCTTATATAAATGGATCTTTCGTCCGTTTTCGGCATACAGGTCAATAAATCCGCCTTGTTATATGCTATGACATAAGGAACTTTCAGATTTTGAAACGCATTTATCAGCTCATTATCCTCTTTGCAAAGCCCCTTTGTGCCGTCCACAACAAGGACAGCTATGTCGGTATAGCCGAGCGCTTGTTTTGCCTTTTTTACGCGCATTTCACCGAGAGCCCCTTCGTCGTCGATGCCCGGTGTGTCCACTATTACAACAGGTCCGAGCGGAAGAAGCTCCATTGCCTTTTTTACGGGATCGGTAGTCGTGCCCTTTATGTCGGAAACGACCGAAAGCTCCTGCCCCGTCACGGCATTTACTACGCTTGACTTGCCCGCATTGCGCATACCGAAAAAGCATATATGCAATCTTTCAGCCGAAGCGACTTCATTGAGCCCCATACTCTCCTCCTTATGATCAAAATCTGAAATCACGGCGATTGGAATTTTTTATGTCCTCTATGTTCTGTTTTGCGATCGCCTTTACTTTGGGATTGGTTATCTTTTCGAGTTCGCGTTCTATAAGCGGGAATCCCACTTTTTTGGTCTCCTCCGAAGCGTAATCGACAAGATATTCGGCAAGCGTCATGAGCGCGTTCGGATGACAACAATTGAGTATCTGACCGCTCTTGCAAAGGCTCATAAACCTGTCGCCCGTCCTGCCCTCGCGATAACAAGCCGTGCAAAACGACGGTATGTGTCCGCTTTGCATAAGCCACCTTACCACCTCATCGAGAGTACGTTGGTCGGATACGTCGAACTGCTCGGTATCGTGCGGACGCTCATCTTCGGTATAGCCGCCGACCGATGTACGCGAGCCGCCGCTCACCTGCGATATGCCGAGGCGCAAAAGTTTGCTACGAACTTCCTCGGTTTCGCGAGTGGAAATTATCATGCCCGTATACGGCACGGCAAGACGGATACAAGCGGTGATCTTTTCGAAGATCTCGTCCGAAATGGAGTTATCGAATGCGGACGGATCGATATCGTCGGCGTGCTTTATGCGCGGAACGCTTATGGTATGAGGTCCTACGCCATGTACCGCTTCGAGGTGCTCGGCGTGCATGATGAGTCCCGCAAATTCGTACTTGTACATTTCGAGTCCGAAGAGCACTCCAAGACCTACGTCATCTATGCCGCCCTCCATTGCTCTATCCATTGCCTCGGTATGATAGTCGTAATCATGTTTGGGTCCGGTCGGATGAAGGGCAAGATAGCTTTCCTTGTGATATGTTTCCTGAAATAAGATATATGTTCCTATTCCCGCTTCTTTGAGCTTACGGTAATTTTCGACAGTAGTAGCCGCTATGTTCACGTTGACGCGTCGTATCGCTCCGTTTTTATGCTTTATAGAATAAATGGTCTTTATGCAGTCCAAAATGTACTCTATGGGATTGTTTACGGGATCTTCGCCCGACTCTATGGCAAGTCTTTTGTGCCCCATATCCTGCAAGGCGATGACTTCCGCCTTGACTTCTTCTTGGGTGAGCTTGCGGCGCGGAATGTGCTTGTTTTTAAGATGATACGGACAATATACGCATCCGTTTACACAATAGTTGGACAAATACAACGGTGCGAAAATAACTATTCGATTGCCGTAAAAGGCGAGTTTTATCTGTTCCGCGATCTTGAAGATCTCCTCTGTCTTTTCGGGAATGTCACACGCAAGCAAAACGGAAGCTTCTCGGTGCGTCAGTCCCGAGCATACATAGCCCGTAGCCGTCTTTTTGGGACGGGCTTTTTCGAGGATCGAGTCGATAAGCTCGACATTGTGTTTGTTTTGTTCGGCGTATTCGAGCGTTGCTCTTATCTCGCCGTCATTGATAAATTCCTCTGCTTTGAGCGATTTGGGATCATAAATTGCCATACATTTTACTCCTTCTTATTTATTTTTTGATATCTCCTCGATCGACCGCTAATTTGCAACCGATCGACAACATTCTTTGTTCAAGACAATTTTTGCATTGGGCGGATTCCTCTCCCGTGCAAATCTTATTGTCATAAAGCTCGTACTTTTTGCGTACGCTTACGGGCGACAGATTTGGCATTAGGACGTTAGCTCCGGCAAGTATGCCCTTCTCTCTGCCATACGGATCTATGGTTCCGAGCGCAGTAGTCGAGGGAAGCAACACAGGCGGATAAATTATCCTTATTATCGATAACAAGTAACACGTAAGCTTTGCGCTTCCTTGCTTTTCGTGTGCAAAAGGCGTGTCGTGATGGGGCACGAAAGGTCCTATGCCGCACATATCGGGCTTGAACTCCTCGATAAATTTCAGATCTTTTGCAAGAGTTTTTGGCGTTTGATAGGGCGAGCCTACCATAAAGCCGCAGCCCACTTGATACCCTATTTTGCGAAGATCTTTCAGACACCTCATACGATTATCGAACGAAAGCTCGGACGGGTGCAGTTTTTCATAGTGTTCCTTGTCCGCAGTTTCGTGACGGAGCAAATACCTATCAGCGCCCGCGTCGAAAAGCCTTTTGTAGCTTTCATAGCTACGCTCGCCGAGCGACAATGTGACCGCGCAATCGGGATACTTTCCCTTTATGGTCTTTATAATGCCGATCAGAACCTCGTCGGTATAATACGCGTCCTCGCCGCCTTGAAGCACAAAAGTACGAAATCCGAGTTTATATCCTTCGTCACAGCATTCTATTATCTGCTCTTCGGAAAGGCGATACCTGTCGGCATTTTTGTTGCTTCTCCTTATTCCGCAATACAAACAATCGTTTTTGCAATAATTGCTAATCTCGATAAGTCCGCGCACAAAAACGGCGTCGCCGTATATCTCTTTTTTGAGTTCGAGCGCTCTTTTTGCAAGGAGCTCGGCTGCCTCATCGCTGTATCCCGAAATAAGGCTTTCGTATTCTTCGAGCGACAACGCGCCGCCGTCCATCAATTTTTTTATCGGAAAATCACTCATGCGAACTCATATTCGAAAAAGCCGTC
>CANQUR010000154.1 GCA_947627075.1 uncultured Clostridia bacterium | reverse complement strand
AAAGTTCTTCTTTAAGCGCGGTAGGCTTCAAAATTTTTATACTGCTCCCGAATGAAAGTAGCTTATTTATAAGTAAATTGCCGCCGTACAGCGACGCTTTTGCTATGTAGGTGGTGCCTCGTTCGGATATGGCGTCTAACCCCAACCATTCCTCGACGTCTCCAAGCGCGGTCGAAAAAAATTCGAACTCGACGTCTATTAAATCGCTGTCGTCAAACGATCCGTTGAGCTTTTCATAAACGTCGCAATCCTTTCGCGTAAATTTATTGTCGGTGAGAGTAAGACTTTTGATCCTCGCAAGCTTAAACAGTCGAAAATCTTCCCGCAAATGGCAAAAGCCATAGACATACCAAATACCTTCCTTTAATACGAGACAATAAGGATCGAAATCGCGCACGCTGAAAAGATCCTTGTTGTCGGTATAAGCCATGTTCAAGGTAAAGTCTCCTTCGATAGCCTTGTTTATCGCCTCGATTTTACCTCGATAATTTTGAGGATTTGTCCAGGTGCCCACGTCTATAATAAGGGTGTCGGTTTTCAAAAGATATTTTTCGTTCTCTTTTACGGCGCCTATATGCTTAAGCTTTTCTATAAGGTCATGGTTTTGCCCGTCAAAAGAGGTGGCGGTCGCATTGAGGCAGGTCAACAAACGGTGAAGTTCGTCCTTTGTAAAAAATGATCTTTCAAGTTTGAAGTCGTCGGCTATCATATAACCTCCGCCTGCTCCGCGTATCGCTATTATGGGTACGCCGCTTTCGCATAACGTGTCAATGTGGCGCGCAACGGTACGAGTGCTGATCTCGAATTTCTCGGCAAGAAATTGGCGTTTTACCTTTCGATTATTCAACAGCGTCAATAGTATTCCGAACATAACAGAGCTTTTCATGATTTCGTCCTCCGAAAATTTCACAAAAATATTATAATAAAGATGACATAATGTTGTCAATTATTATGGTGTATCATAAGAAAAAAACGGAGGAAAAATCAATGTACGTTTGTATATCGAATACGGGAAATTTGAGAGCGGGAGATATAGTTATTTTGGAAAAGAACTCTTCTTTTCGAGATATCACCGCGTCCATGCTCGGCGGTGGGATAATAGGTTTTGTGACGGATATCCAGCCGGAGGGGTGTATGAGTAAATCTTTTGTGGAACGCAACATAGGAGATCGCAGAGTGATAGGGCACGCCGTCATATTGAACGGCAATATCGCGCTGATCTCGAGCGAAAGTTCGGTGCTGGGCGGAGAACGCAACAGCTTCGGACGCGGACGCAGTCGCGTGTTTCGATGAGTTTCATGAGTTTTAGTCATTATATGAAAAGGAGAAAAAATATGATAACTATGACATTATTGTTTATTTTCTTTTTAATTAAAGGGATCATGGAGAACAATTAATAACGTTTCTTGCCTCGAAGGTGCAAACGCACGCTCATGAGGCAAAATAAAGGTCTTGAACTCATCGAGAATGCCCGATTTTTTTTATTGTATCCGTACAAGTTGCAAAATTTATAAATTTTAGCAAATATTGCCCTAAAAAGAATTGTTATTTTTGTTCGGTTGTGGTAAAATGTAATAGTATACGTATTTTATTTACGGAGAAACACGAAATGACTAAATTGAAAAAGATCTACTATCCGATTTTGGCAGTCCTATTTGTGATCGCGCTTGTATTGGGCGTCGTATTTTCTCAAGTTAGTACCGGGAAAAAATCGGATGAAGCTTTTGCGGGCAATGTTCGGGCGATAATGTCCTCTATGAGCTTTGTTCACAACTCCTATGAACAGGAAAATCAAGATAACGTTCGCAATTTCATCGCAAGCAGCAGCACGGGCATTCTTGCAAACGAAGGATTCGAGAATGCGCGCGGCACGATGGAGAAAGATTATGCCGATTGTGCGAGCTTGGTTCAGCCGAGCTATGTGGTGCAGACCGTTATCCTTTCCGAAGACTCCTTCGGGGATATGGTCGAAAGCGACGATGAGTTGTTTTATTCGGCGCGGGAGCTTTGCAACATAATAGTTGCATTCCCCGGCAAAGACGCCGAAAACGTAGTGCTCTTTGTGGCTAACTACGATTCCGCAGCGGGCAGCCAAAGCGGTATCGAGGGTATGCAAGCCGCAACTATGTTGCAGACCGTTATCGAACTTAAAGACTCTTTCGAAAGCAAGCAACCGGAAAACACATTGGTGTTCCTATTCTCGGATGCCGAGCATGAGGGAGCATATGGCACATACGCCTTCAAAAATCAATTCAAAGGATTTGATGATATAGCGCAAAAAGTAAAGCTTGTCATCAATTTCGACGCGAAGGGCACGGGTGCGCTTGCGGTATCGTCAAATGGTATTTCCGTTTCGGCGGTAAGCGGACTTGCTTCCGTTATAAACGACGAAATGTATCCGAGCGGAGTTCATACCGATTATGACGTTTACGATACGGCAAAGCTCAATGTATTCTTCTCCGGCAATAGAGATTATTTGAATACCACGCGTGATACGATATCCAAAGTTTCGGATTCGCAGATAAAGACGATGGGCGGAGTTATGAGTTCGCTCGTCGACACCTACGGATATGGAGAAATAAACGGCACCGAGGCGAACGGTACGTTCTCATATTTGGGACTCACGTTCTCTTACTCGTCCGTCGTTTCGTATATTTTGGGAGCGCTTGCCATAGTGCTTTTGATAGCTTCGGTATTTGAACTCAATCGTCACGGCAAAAAGGCGAGCGGCATTGCTCGAGGCGTCGTTACACAGATCGCGGCATTGATCATCTCGGCTATAGCTTTGTACGCTTGCTATTTCATACTTGCGTATTTGCTTGTCGGCTTCGGAGCGATACCCGTTCATGCTGTAATAGGCGTCAAATATATGAATGTAGGTTTATTTATTGCGTCGCTTTTGCTTGCATTTGCGGCATATACGGGAACATTCCTCGTGTTGCGCAGAGTATATAAGGTAAAGGCTACCGACGCTGCTCGCGGCGGCGCGTTGCTCATAATGCTTGTTGGCATAATAATGGCGTTTGCAATGCCGTCGGCGTCCTTGATTTTCGCGCTTACCGCAGTGCTTGAGGGAATTGCGCTTTGGGTATCCGCCGAACTCTCCCAAAACTTCAAAAACAAATATGGCGCGGACATCGAAAGATTGTTTGTCTATACATTGCCG
>CANQUR010000153.1 GCA_947627075.1 uncultured Clostridia bacterium | reverse complement strand
AGTCGCACGCGGCGGCATATGCGGTGCTTGCCTACCAGACGGCGTATCTCAAACGCTATCATACGGTCGAATTCATCACCGCGGTGCTCAACAACCGAATAGACTCGATAGATGAGATCACCAATTATTTGACTTATCTGAAAAACAGAAATATCCCCGTTCTTCCGCCGAATATAAACAGATCGTATCCCGATTTTGCGGTCGAAAACGGCGGAGTTCGAATAGGAATGGCGGCAATAAAGAACGTAGGGCATACCGTCGTAGAGGAAATAGTGAAGGAACGCGAGGAAAACGGCGAATTCAAATCGTTTGTAAAATTCGTCGAAAGAATGGCGGAGCGTGCAAAGCGAAATAAACAACAGGGCGCAATGGGCGCGGCGCTCAACAAAAAGATGTTGGAAAATCTCATTTTTGCAGGTACGTTCGATTGCTTCGGACACAATCGAAGCGAACTCATTGCGGTTTACGAAAGTGTGCTCGACAGGGCAAACAAGGACGTGAACGCACGCGCGTCGGGTCAGTTTTCTTTCTTTGATATGGAGGACAGCGCCGAATTTGAAATTCCGAAGCGAAAGGAATATCCGCGCGTGGAAAAACTTCGTATGGAAAAACTCGTTGCGGGCGTATATCTTACCGGTCACCCGCTCGAAGAATATCGTAGCGAACTTGAAGAATTTCCGTATAATTCGTCCATGCTTGCGGTGAAAGACGATGATGAGGACAAAAAGGGCTTGGACGACGAGGAAGAAGGAGACAAGGACTTCGATACGCCCGCGATAACGGAAAACACAAAACTTGTTCTCGGCGGAATGCTCGTGGACGCCGAAAGGAAATTCAGCAAGAGCGGCAAAGAGTTCGGGGTGGCCAAACTCGAAGATCTTTACGGCACGGTGGACGTCATGCTTACGGGCTTTAAGATGAGCAAATACAAAAGCTTATGGCAAAGCGAAAATTTGGTTAAATTAACAGGGCGACCGTCTATCAAGGACGACGGCATTACCGTTTGGGCGGATACCGTCGAACTTTGGAATGTTGCAAAAAAACAAGAGCAACCAAAAACGGGTAAAATGATTTGTTTGTATATGAGCTTCGGAGGCATAAGCTCGAATACTCTCGATGAAGTCCATGATGTGCTGGTCGCATATCCGGGCGAAGACGAAGTGTATATCAAGAATACGGACGACGACAAGGTATCGAGGATAGGCACGAAAGTCAACGCTTGCAAAATGCTTAAAAACGAGCTTTTCGGCGTGAGCGGAATAAACAACGTCGAAATTTACGACAAAAATTAGCGGAGGATAAACTTATATGAAAAAAATCGCGGTTCTTACAAGCGGCGGCGACGCACCGGGAATGAATGCCGCAATTCGCGCGGTGGTAAGATACGGAATAAGCGAAGGAATGGAAGTTTACGGCATCGAAAGAGGTTATGCCGGACTTATCGAAAACGTGTTTTTGCCCATGACAATGCGCAGTGTTTCCGACATCATCCAACGCGGCGGCACAATACTTCGAACGGCGCGTTCGCCCGAATTTATGACCGAGCAAGGTCGTGAACTCGGCGTCAGATTTTTGCAAAAACGCGGCATAGAGGGAGTAATAGTTATAGGCGGCGACGGCTCGTTTCGCGGCGCGGAGGCGCTTTCGAATATGGGTATACCTACTATCGGCATTCCCGGAACGATAGACAACGACCTTGCGTACACCGAGTTTACGCTCGGCTTCGATACCGCCTGCAACACCGTGCTCGACGCCATAAACAAGTTGCGAGATACTATGAGCTCGCACGACAGAATATGCATAATCGAGGTAATGGGGCGCAATTGCGGCGATATAGCCTTGCACGCGGGCATAGGCGGCGGCGCGGAAATCGTACTTGTTCCCGAGGTCCCCATGACTTATCTCGAGATCCTCGATCGCCTTAACGAAGATCGAAGCAAAGGCAAATTCAGCAGTATAATAGTCATTGCCGAGGGCGTAGGCAAGGCGGAAGAACTACGCGAAAAGATAAAGACAAGCCTTGGCGCGTCTGTGCGTGCGACGGTCCTCGGGCATTTGCAACGAGGCGGATCGCCCTCGTGCCGAGATCGCTATTTGGGCACTTGTTGGGGCGTTCATGCCGTAAAACTTCTTAAAGACGGCATAGGCAACAGAGTGGTGGGAATACGCGACAATCGCTTTATAGACATGGATATAGGCAAGGCGATGAAAATGAAAAAAGAGTTCAATTACGAGCTTTATGATATGGCAAACGTCGTGTCTAATTCTGCCATAACCAACTATCGTTGATATGATCGAATATTTTATAAAGAATTTAATTTTTATCGCGCTAACGGCGCTCGACGTCTTTGCTTTCAAACTTATAATATACAAGACGAAATTCAAAAAGCCGTATGACGGAAGCGCAATTTTAAGATACCCGCTTCCGTATAGGCTCGCGCCCTTGACTTCATTGGCGTATTTCGTGGTAGTCACGGCGGCGATATTGTTATTCGGCGACATAAAAAGCGACTATCTTTATTTGATTGCCGCGGGAGTAGTGGTGCTTGCCTCGCTCACATTCACGGTATTTTGGAGCATTTGGAAAGTGGAGTTCGACGCGACGGGCTTTACATATACGAGCTATTTCGGAAAAAAATACAATTACGCGTTTTCCGAACTCGAAGTCAAAAGAGATGTCGCGCAGTTCGGTTGGAGCTTCTTTAAGCAAGAGGAAGAAGTTTTCAGACTTCACGGCTTTATTCAAAACGGCGATAAGCTCGTTATGGCATATGAAAAAAATCGCGAAGTCGATAATATTACATAGTATCGTTTTTTAAATAGCGCTTTTTTCTTGACAATCATAACATATTTTAGTATACTACAAAAGACGCTTCCGTAGTTAAATGGATATAACTTTCCCCTCCTAAGGGAAGATTAGCAGTTCGATCCTGCTCGGGAGTACCACGAAAACCGCAATATATTGCGGTTTTTTGCTTTGGCTTCAACAACCACCAGCTGAGCTGGTGGATAAAAGGCTTAAGCTATGGACAAAAAAGTACCTCCTATGGTAGAATAGAAGCGACTGACAATCGCAAAGAATTCAATAGGAGGTAGTCCGCAATGAAAGAGGACTTAAATAGTTTAGCACAAGGTAAATATCCTTGGGGATTAAATTATAGCAAATAGTAAGTTCGCAATTAAAGTTGGGAGAGTTCATGAACT
>CANQUR010000152.1 GCA_947627075.1 uncultured Clostridia bacterium | reverse complement strand
ATGCGTTCGACGAGGATCGAAAGAAGGCAATGGAATGCGGCATGAACGGACACGTGCCCAAGCCTATTGACGTGGATTATCTTATGAAGGTGATAAAAAGGATACTTTTCCCGTCCGAAGGTGACGAAGAATGACCGCATAAAAAGTCCTATGCTTGAAAACACTACATATATATAGTAGGGCGTACGGACGAGAGAGCTCGTTCGCGGCAAATGCGAGATAAGAGAAATTTTTACTCGAAAATTCGCGTTTGTAGAGAGAACGGGCTAAAGATTTAACACACATTAATGCAAAATGTGGTAGAATACTATAAAAATTTTCAAAAAAAGAGTATTTATTCGCTAATTGACTTGACAGGAACGAAAATTTGAACTATAATCTACATTAGTATTGCAATTATGTGTCTCGATACATGCGGCGATCAATGCTAAAAGGAGGCGGTACGAATGGAATATTTGCGTCTTGGTGACATTCTCATCAGTACCGGTGCTATTACCGAAGAACAACTTAAACACGCGTTGGAAGTACAAAAGACAACGCATGAACGTTTGGGTACAATATTGATCGATGAGGGGATAATCAACGAGCAGCGTTTGATTGAAACGCTCGAGATGCAACTTGGCATAGATTTTATCGATTTAAGCAAGGTGCGTATTCCCATCGAGATGGCGCAGATCGTGCCACGCAATATAGCGAAGCGACATGGGGTAGTCCCCGTAAGTTTGACAAAGGACGAATTGACGCTTGCCATGTCCGATCCGTTAAACTTCGTCGCACTCGAAGAGGTCCGCACGGCAACGCGCAAACGCATATTGCCCAAAATTTCCACGCCCAATGCGGTAAATAAGGCAATAGCTACCTTGTACGGCAATGAAGGAGCGGCAAGAGCGATCGAGGAAATGCGATACGAAACGGCGCAACGCGAACGCGAGCAGCCGCAACCTGTCCGCAGTGAAGATCTTACCGACGAAAACATACAATCGGCTCCTACCGTCAGACTTGTCAATTCCATTCTCGAACGTGCTTCGGTTGAGCGTGCGAGCGATATCCATTTGGAGCCGCACAGCGACGATATGCACGTAAGAATGCGTATCGACGGTAAGTTACGTACAACGCTCAACGTGCCTTCCGAATTAAAGAGGGCGGTTATATCTCGTCTTAAAGTCATGGGCGGCATGGACATATCCGAATCGCGCCTTCCGCAGGACGGCAGAGCGAACGTGCGAGTAAAGGGGCACGATATCGATTTGCGTTTGTCTACATTGCCCACATTGTATGGCGAGAAGGTAGTAATAAGACTTCTCGACAAATCGACGCAACTTCTCGACGCGCACGCAATAGGCTTGACGGGCGAGAACCTTAATAAATACAACAAATTGTTGGAGAACGCCCACGGAATGATCCTTATAGTAGGACCTACGGGCTCGGGTAAATCATCCACCATGTACACGATGATAAGATCGCTCAACACCGACGAGATCAACCTCGTCACGCTCGAAGATCCTATCGAATACGACATAGACGGCGTAAATCAAGTACAGATAAACGAAAAGATAGGCATGACGTTTGCGGAGGGCTTAAAGGCTTTGCTTCGTCAAGATCCGGATATAATGGCAGTGGGCGAGATCCGTGATGCCGAAACAGCGGAAATAGCCGTGCGATCGGCGATCACCGGACACCTTGTGCTTTCGACCGTGCATACAAACGACGCATTGTCGGCGATCGACCGACTTAAAGATATAGGCGTGGAGCCGTATCTTATCGCCGAGGCGGTCAACGGCATAGTGTCACAGCGACTTGTGCGCAAGATATGCCCGCATTGCAAGGAAAGTTATGAGCCTACCGAAGAGGAACTTCGCAAGCTCGGTTGCGCGGATATGCAGCACGTCAGATTTTATCGCGGCAGAGGCTGTCCGCATTGCTACAACACCGGGTATCTGGGTCGAACGGGCGTATTCGAGATACTTATCATGGATAAAAACTTCAAGCGCGCCGTAGCGGAAGGCAGTCACAAGTCGCAACTTGCGGATAATATCGGCAAGGGCACGTTCTCCTCGCTTGCGGACGGGTGTCGCGACCTTGTGCTTCGAGGCGTAACGTCGTCCGAAGAGGCTTTGAGCGTACTCAATACGACGGAGGAGCAATAAAATGTCGCTTGTACCACTTAATAAGATAGTTTCCGACGCGCGAGCAATGCGTGCGTCCGACATACATATAGTAAAGGGCTTGCCCGTACGTTTTCGTATAGACGGCGAGCTTCAAGATTACGGTTCGCCGCTTTCCGCCGAGGATTGCGAGTATTACGCAAAGGAAATGGCGGGCGAACAATACAAAAGCATCGAGAAGATAGGCGAGCTCGACCTTGCAATAACCTTCCCGGGTGCAATACGTTGCAGAATAAATCTATTCCGACAGCAACTTGCCGTATCCGCGGCAATAAGACTTTTGTCCGACAAGATCCCCGAACTTACGTCGCTCGGCTTGCCTCCCATGGTGCATACCTTGCCCGAACTCAATCGCGGCATAGTGCTTGTAACGGGCGAAACCGGTTCAGGTAAATCAACTACGCTTGCGGCAATGTTAGACCGCATAAATCATACGTTTGACGGGCATATTATAACATTGGAGGATCCTATCGAGTATGTATACAAACCCGATAGATGCGTCATCAACCAGCGTGAAATAGGCACGGACACCGAAAGTTATGCGAGCGGACTTCGCGCAATACTTCGTGAAGATCCCGACGTAATACTTATAGGCGAAATGCGCGACCTTAATACAATCGAAACGGCGCTTACGGCAGCCGAAACAGGTCACCTTGTGTTTGCGACGTTGCATACCAACTCGGCGGCGGAGTCAATAGACCGTATGGTGGACGTGTTCCCCGAGGGCAGACAAAGGCAAATTCGTCTAATGTTGTCCACAACGCTCATGGCGGTGCTGTCGCAACAGCTTTTGCCGCGTAAAACGGGTGGCAGAGTAGCCGCGTGCGAACTCATGATGGTAACGCCGGCTATACGCAACCTTATTCGCGAGGGCAAAACGCCGCAAATAGCGAGCGCGCTTTCGACCTCGGCGGCAGAGGGCTCAATAACAATGGATAACGCTATTATATCACTGTATAAACAGAGAATAATATCGGCAGAGGTCGCGCGGGAAGCCGCACACGACCCGGAATTTGTAGGCAAAAACCTACGCTAACGCACATTATCAATAAAAGGGGAAGCCTTGCAGAGGCACGACCGAACTTCCCTCGTAGCTCATGCAT
>CANQUR010000151.1 GCA_947627075.1 uncultured Clostridia bacterium | reverse complement strand
ATATACCGTAATCTGCATATTGCTCTTTTGGTATTATTGTCGATACAAACGACACGCCGTAGTCCTCATCTTCAAGAGGATCTACTACCATGCCGCCGTTTATTTCACCCGCTTTGGACATATTATCCTTAAAGCCGTGAGTAAATATTGCCGTTAAGGCTAACGCTATAAGCAATAAAGACATTGCCACAGCTACTATTGTTATGTACTTCTTTGTCTTTGTCATATTGCACCTCACTTCTTTATACGAACTTCAAGCATTTTCGAATATTTAGATATTTCCGTCAGCTTGATTTCTTCGATACCACGCGGAATAATTATTATTCTACAACTGTATATATTTGCTTCGGACAAGTCCGGAGATTCTATCGACATAAATCCCGTTCCAAAGCCCAAAGTATAATCTTCTTTGGTAATAAATTTACCGTCTTTGTCGTAATAAGCTATTGCATAATCTACCTCGCCTCTAACGATTATATCCGTTATGTCCGAATACGTTATCAAATCCCGTGTATAAATAGACGTCTTATCCGTCTTATCTATCTCGCCCTCATCGGTTATTGTACCGATACTGTATGATTCAGCACCAAGACGCTCATCGGTAATTCCTCGACTTAATTTTAAACTAAGTCCGATAACTGCGCCGACAAGACCTATAACCAAAACAAATATTACTATCCATTTTATGGTATCCTTTTTCATGTGACTTCTTAATTTTTGCTCCATTTTCTTTTTTTATTTTACCTCCTTAAAAAGTAGGCGAGAACACATTATAATCCTCGCCTCAATTATTTTTTTAATTGTTAAATACATTTAAAAGCATATTAAGCAAAGATAAATCACTTGACTTATATGGCCTTATTTGACACTCAAATACTTTGCCGTCTTCGTCAACTATAAACGCTTTATAAATTGTTTTCGATTGCTTAACTCCATTAAAATCCGTTCGAACATCTTCCGATATGTCTAACAATACCGGCAAACCGAAATCAAATACAAGATTAAGCGGTTCGTATCCACCTTTATCATTAGGTTCGAAATCTACTTTAACAACACGATTGCGAATTTTTCCTACAACAAAATAGTTATATAAATGATCACCCTCCTTCGTCTTTAAGAATTTACCATTTTTGTCTTTAACTTCTTCTCGCTTAAGTACTAAATGGTCATTTAATACCTCGGTTTCAACTGACGAAACTTTTTTCGTCGCAATTTCCTTTCCACTTACACTCGTCACTTCGGTCTTAACCGAAATAGCTTCCTTTTCTACCATACTTAAAACTCCTTTGGCTCTTTCGCCATTAATATTGTTTTAGAACAGCTCTGGAAACTGTTCTAAATAAATATAAAACAAAAGAACAAAAAAATTTTTTTGTTAAGCTACATCATTTATGTTTACAATAATTGGATAATGTGGTATAATAACAAAGTAGTACCTTATACTATAGGTTTTGGCGATTTGTTCGACGCTGTTACTTAAGTTTAAGGCGAATTAATATTTTAGGAGGTCTAATTATGGACAAGAACACCAAAGCAGAGATTATCAGAAAGTTTGCCACGCATGAAGGAGATACCGGAAGTCCGGAAGTTCAAATCGCGTTGCTTACTTATAGGATCAATCATCTTACTGAGCATCTTAAGATTCATCACAAGGATCACCACTCGAGACGCGGATTATTGCAAATGGTCGGTACTCGCAGGAGCCTTTTGAATTATCTTAAGGATCTTGACATCGAGAGATATCGAAACATCTTGGCTCAATTGGAAATCAGAAAATAACGAAAGGGGGGCGCAAGTCCCCCAATCTTTTTCGGGCAAAATTATTGCCATGTGACTAAAACAGGAGACTATTATAGGAGACTTAACGAGAAATGAATGAATTGAAAATTTTTAAGACTGAAGTCGGAGGCCGTGAAGTAATTGTAGAGATAGGAAAATATGCGCAGCTTTCTAACGGCTCATGCATAATTAGATGCGGAGATACAGTGGTTATGACTAACGTCACTATGTCACCGGAACCGCGTCCCGGAATGGACTTTTTCCCACTTGGCGTAGATTTTGAAGAAAAAATGTACGCGGTAGGAAAGATCCCCGGTGGATTCAAAAAAAGAGAGGGAAGAGCCAGCGATAAGGCGATACTTACGTCTCGTCTTATTGATAGACCTATTCGTCCGCTTTTCCCCAAGGGTATGTTCAACGATGTATCAGTCGTTGCTACAGCGCTCAGTGTAGACACCAACATCCCCCCGGAAGTTTGGGGAATGGTTGGATCTTCTATTGCGCTGTCCATATCGGATATTCCGTTTTACGGACCTACAGGTTCTGTCGTTGTGGGATATGTTGATGGCAAATATGTGATCAATCCGGACAATGTTCAACGCGCAATGAGCCAAATGCACGTTTACGTCAGTGGTACCGCAGATGCGATAATGATGGTTGAAGCAGGTGCGAATATGGTCAGCGAGGAAGTTATGCTCGGAGGCATAATGTTTGCACATGAAGAAATAAAAAAACAAGTGGCGTTTATAAATGAGATCGTAAAAGAAGTGGGCAAACCCAAGAAAGAGATCGACTTTTATAAAATACCCGACGAGATCAATGCCGATGTTCGTGAATTTGCGGACAAGCTTCTTGATGAAGCATTAAAAGAGACCGACAGACAAGCTCGTCAAGCAAAACAAGATGAAGTAGACGCTGTAACGATAGAGCATTTTGCAGAACAATATCCCGATAACTCAAGAGAAATAAAAGATGTTTTGTACAACATGACAAAGGAGAAGGTAAGAGCAAAGATCTTGAACGAAGGTTTCAGACCCGATGGAAGAAAACTTACTGAAATAAGAGAAATATGGACCGAAGTCGGCGTTTTACCGAGAGTTCACGGAAGCGCAGTATTTACTCGCGGGCAATCTCAAGCGCTTACTACCTGTACCCTCGGAACGATAGCGGAAGTTCAAAAACTTGATAATCTCGATGATGAGACTTTCAAGAGATATATGCATCATTACAATTTCCCGCCATATAGTTCGGGAGAGGCAAGACCTTTACGCGCTCCCGGTAGACGCGAAATCGGTCACGGAGCTCTTGCCGAGCGTGCGTTGGATCCGGTAATCCCATCTGAAGACGAATTCCCGTATGCTATAAGAACGGTAAGTGAGATATTGAGTTCCAATGGCTCTACTTCACAAGCGAGCGTTTGCGGCTCTACAATGGCACTTATGGATGCCGGAGTTCCAATCAAAGCTCCTGTAGCCGGTATTGCAATGGGTCTGGTTAAAGAAGGCGACC
>CANQUR010000150.1 GCA_947627075.1 uncultured Clostridia bacterium | reverse complement strand
TTTGGATAGCGGACTATTGCCTTGCCACGTACGGCACGGGCGCCGTTATGGGCGTGGCGGCTCACGATACGCGCGATTATGAGTTTGCGAAAAAGTTCGGCTTGAAAATAAAAAGAGTAATAAAAAGCAAAGAAGGCGATGACGAGCTTCCTTATACCGAACACGGCATTATGGTGAACAGCGGCGAATTTGACGGACTGACTACCGCCGAAGGCAAGAAGGCTATTCTCGGCTATTTGAACAAAAAAGGACTCGGTGGCGTTAAAGTCAACTACCGACTTCGCGATTGGTCGGTGTCCCGACAACGCTATTGGGGCGCTCCGATACCTATTATACATTGCGATCATTGCGGAGCCGTACCCGTTCCCGAAGAGGATTTGCCTGTAAGGTTGCCGTATGACGTAAATTTTACGCCCGACGGACAAAGCCCGCTTCGTAAGTGTGAAAGTTTTATAAATACCACTTGCCCGAAATGCGGCAGACCCGCGCATCGCGATCCCGATACACTTGATACATTTGTTTGCAGTAGTTGGTATTATTTAAGATACCCCGACAGCAAAAATTCGGAAAAGCCTTTCGATCCGCAGATCATAAACAAAATGTTGCCAGTCGATAAGTATATCGGCGGCGCCGAGCACGCATGTATGCATTTGTTGTATTCGCGTTTCATCACCAAAGCTTTGCGCGATATGGGATATCTCGATTTCGACGAGCCGTTTACTTCTCTAATGCACCAAGGACTTATTCTCGGCAGCGACGGAGAAAAAATGAGCAAGTCCAAAGGCAACGCCGTAAATCCCGATAATCTTGTCGAGGAGTACGGATCGGACGTATTGCGACTTTATCTTATGTTCGGCTTCTCGTTTGCGGATGGCGGACCGTGGAACGACGACGGCATCAAATCGATAAGCAAATTCCTCGATCGCGTGGAAAGGGCGGTGGATATAGCTCTTTCACGCAAGGGACAAAAGGTGGACGAAAAGGAGAAGCGTGAACTCGATTATGCGCTCAATTATTGCATAAAAAAAGTCACCGAGGACATGGAAGCGTTTTCGTTCAATACCGCGGTTGCGCGTATCATGGAGCTTGTAAATACCATGTATAAGTGTGACAATGCCGGCGATATGTACTTTACGACCTGCGAAACGCTTATTCGCATTCTTGCTCCGCTTGCGCCTCACTTTGCGGAGGAAATGCATGAAAGAATGGGCTTTAAGCCGAGCATTTTCCGTGATAAATATCCCGTTTGCGATGAAAGCAAACTCATAAAGGACGAAGTGGAAATAGCGGTGCAAATAAACAGCAAAATGAGAGCGAAAATGGTCTTGTCGACCTCGCTTTCCGATGACGAGATTAGGCATGCAGTTCTTAACGATCAAAAGATCGCCGAGATGATAGGCGGCGCGCAAATAAAAAAATTCATCTGCATAAAGGGCAGATTGGTAAATATTATAATATGATAAACGTTGTTTTGGTAGAACCCGAAATTCCGCAAAATACAGGCAACATAGCGCGCACTTGCGCTTGCACGGGTTCAAGACTTCATCTTGTAAGGCCATTCAAATTCGAGATAAGCGACCGCACTCTCAAACGTGCGGGGCTCGATTATTGGGACAAGGTAGAAGTGTTTTATTATGATGACCTCTCCGATTTTTTCAAGAAAAACGCAGGCGAAAAGTTCTTTTATTGCTCGACCAAGGCAAAAAGGACGTATACCGAGGTCGAGATCCCCGATAACAGCTTTTTGCTTTTCGGAAAGGAAACAAAGGGACTGCCCGAAGAGCTTATATTCGGCAATCCCGATACTGCAATACGTATTCCCATGGGGGAGTCGTTGCGTTCGCTTAATCTTGCAAATTCAGTGGCGATCGTCCTTTATGACGCATTGAGAAGGTTGAACTTTCCCAATTTGAGATAGGTTTTATTGTTAATTCGAATTCAAGATTTTCAACGCCTCTAAAACGTGTCGCGATTCGAGACCTCTGCCAAAATACATACTTGTTTTTACGAAATGATCCTTCAAATTTCCCCAATTGTAATAGGTGTCGTCTAAAATGACATAATTTTCTACGTCTCGCTGAGTCAAAAGCCATTCGCGTATTTCTTCGTCCCGGTCCGAATGTAATTTCGGATCGGGCGTTTTGTCATATATGCTCAATCCGAATTCGGCAAAGCAATCGTTGAGATATTTTCCGTTGTCATCACAAAGTTCACACGAGCGGTTCCAATGCTCGCGCCAGGTAGAAGACAAAACTATTTTCGCATTTGTCGCGTCGACGATTTGTTTGAGCAAAGGCAATCTGGTTTTATCGATATAAGAAAGCTTGCTTCGATCCCTTTCGGCGTCGTAAATGGCTGAATTCAATACTCCGTCTATATCCAAAAAAATAACTTTCATAAAAAATCTCGCTTAAAATAAAACAGCGACGTGTTTGTCGTCGTTTCATCATTTGAAAAAGCACAAATGTTCGATTGTTTGTGCTCACATCTAATTATATGCCAACGAAATTATAAAGTCAAGAATCCTATCGTAAATTTTATCATTTTATAAAGATTGTCGCTCGCATTGGTGGACACTGTAGCGGATATATTTCGGATTTTAACTGAAAAAATAAAAAAAATTTTTGGTTAGCCCCTGCTAACTGCTTGACATTATTGGATAATTAATGTAATATATTATCGTGAGTTCGCAATAGCGAACTATTATTAAGGCTTATGAGTTCGCTATTGCGAACCAAGGAGGAAAAATGCCTATTTTTGCGGCTCCGGTAGGAGTGGACTTGAAAGTTACCAAGGTGCTTGCGGATGAAAAGACCAAACGACACCTCGAAAATCTCGGTATTTTGACAGGAAGCAGCGTTATGCTTGTTTCACAATCGAACGGAAATATAATAGTAAAGATCAAGGATGGCAGGATTGCCATAAATAAGCAACTTGCAATGAAGATCCTTGTTGCCTGAAAGGAGGGTGATATGGAAAAGTATTTGAATGAATTTACGGTAGGTCAACGTGGCACCGTAAAAAAGATCACCGCGGACGGAAAGATCAAACGTCGACTTTTCGATATGGGAGTCACGCCAAACGTGGAAATATTACTACGCAAAGTGGCGCCGCTCGGCGATCCGTTGGAGGTAACGATACGCGGATACGAACTTTCGCTACGTAAGTCGGAAGCCCAAACAATTCTTTTGGAGGTGCAAGAATGATAAGATTTGCACTTGCGGGCAACCCAAACTGTGGTAAGACGACGCTGTTCAACACGCTTACGGGCTCAACGGCGCACGTGGGCAACTGGCCGGGAGTAACGGTGGACAAGCGCGAGGGCACCTACAAAAAGCTGGACGAAAAGGTTCAGA
>CANQUR010000149.1 GCA_947627075.1 uncultured Clostridia bacterium | reverse complement strand
ACCCAAGCAGATACATTGCAAGCAGCAGATAGCACCACAGCGGAACGGCTTTCAACGGCACTTGCAGGTCTACGAACAGATTTCGGAGCTGGGGATACAGCTCGGAAAAATCGAAAGACACGGTGAAGCGGAAATAGAAAGCAAGGAACGCCGCGGCGATAGATACAAGATTGAGATTGAATGCCCACAATAAGAGCCAGCACACCCATACCCACTTGTGCGCGCGGACAAACCCCACAAACCCGACAATGAAATTTTTTATGGGTTCATACGTCATTTTCCGCACCCATTTATACATTTTGAGGGGAACGGTATCAATGTCGTGCTTGGTATTGCTCTGTCTGTAAATGCGTTTTATGAGTAAAGCAAGCAGAATGGCGCAAGGCAAAATAAGGACGACTATCTTGCAGACGAGCGCCAACGTAGTTGTCGCAGACCCCCACCAGCCTTTGAAATTGTCCGCACTGAACAGCAAACGGAAATACGCTCCGCACTTATCCGCAAATGCGCCCGCGTCGTCGGGGATGAGCGGTATATCGGGAATAATCTCTGACGGCGCGCCGACGCTCGGCGGCATGGAAAACTCTATCCCGAAGATCCCGCAGAAATAGAAGGCTATCGAATAGCCGAGGTCCTTTACAGCTTCAAACAGCCGCATATACGACGCAGCGAACAAGAAATATCCGAGCGCCGCGAATGCGACGGAAATGAGCGATGCGCAGACGATATACAGTACGTTTTTACGCATTGAGTTGCCCTCCCGTATAGACGAGATACCAGATAAGTATTGCGATTACGACAAGCATCGTAACGGCAATGACACGTTTTAAGATTTTCATAATAAACTCCTTTTGAAATGAAATCGCAAGTGCCGAAAGGAATCGCTCCTCCCGGCACTGCGCGTTACGTTACGTTTCGGTCTTTCCTTCTTCGACCTGCTTTTCGTTTTCCTTTTCCCGTCGTCGCTTCTCTGCCGAATTGGCGGTTGCCTTGAACAGCTTGCTTATGAGCCTGAACGGAAGGCATATCAACCAAATCAAGCCCTTAAAGATATACGGCAACACGGGCCACAGCAACAAACATAGCAATATGAGCGCCAGCACGGCGAGAACGATTTTCCACCAAGGCGTGTCGTCGGGCATCGTCACGGGAGGCGTTATAGCGTCAACTATGTCTATCGGGCTTGATACCACGGGGATGACGTGATATACGCCGTCTTTGAAAAACGTGAGCTGGATAATGTCGAAATCCAAAAACACGCTTTCGTATGCCCTGTACGCTTGCCCGGTTATGTGCTTATCGCTCCACATAAAGCCTTGATTGAGCTGCATAATGTCTACGGCTGCCGAGTAGTAATCGCTCGTCGCAAAACGGAACAGCACTACTCTCTCGTTGTTACGCTCTGCCTCGGACGCGAAGCTCCGCAATGCGGAGACGTCGGCGTTGTTGATGAGCAGCCTCTCACAAATCTCGGGGTTTGTGCCGTTCAAATCGCCGCTTTGAAGCAGATAAATGGGCGAAATCGTAATGCTTTCGTCTTTCGGGATATTCCCGAACAATGCTTCGAAAAGCCCCCAATTCACCCAATTATCCCAAAAGCCGGGATTGCTTTCCTGCCAGCTCGCAAGGTGTTGTAAGTCCACGTCCGCATCAAAATCGTAATAGCTGTATCCCTTTTGGATCTTGCCGAACTCGGTATCCATTTTCCGATAATCGTCAATGTCGTCCGCAAACAAATCGGCGCTTATGCTGCCGTCCTTTATTTCCAGCCTTCCGCTATCGAACGTCTTTTTGTAATTCCGTATGTACTCATACAGGGCATTGCTCGTCACGCCGCCGTTTTCCACTATATCCGCATACGGGTCGTACTCGCTTATGTTGTTTACAAAAAAGAGGTAGTATAGCGCGGGCGCGGGTCTATGCAAATAGCCGCTTCCCAAATTCCAGCCCCACTGCGCGGCGTTAAAACCGCCTCCTGCGTCGCCTGCGTTCTGTCCGAGACTATACCCGATGGCTTCGTTATACTGCGTCATTCCGTACTGATCGAACTCGCCCGTCTGTATGCCGAGATATTCATAGGCTCTTTCGTAAAAATCGCTGTTGCTCGTAACGACTATATCTTTGGTCTTATACTCATACCATTCTGCTTTGATACGCTGGAGCGTGCCGTATGTCTCGAAAAACCGCTCGGGAACACTGAAATACACGGTGTCAAGCTGGTTTTGGTATCCCGCGCCCTTGCTCGACGATTTTGTCCGATAAAAGGTGTGATGCACGTCAAGCTCTATCGTTTCCAAAAATTGCACGTCGCTTGTAAGCGTGCTTTCCGCTTCTGCGTCAGGTCCGTATCCCTTTGCGTACCCCGTAAACTTATACGTCCCGTTCACGGGATATTCCGTTGCGGTGTTGTTGCCCCGCGTAAGCAGCTCTATGCCCGATATGTCATACCTACGTTCCAGACTGTTCACCCGTTCCAGCAGCGTCTTACCGTCCTTATTGCTCTTGTGGTCTATCACTTTGAACTTATAGAACAGCCGATAATAGTTGCTTTCCGTAGATACCGAGCAAAATTGCAAGGCGAATTTTTCGTAGTCGTTCGGATTGCCCTCGCTGTCATAACTTATAGCCATCTGAACTTTGTTCGAAAAACCGTCCGTCACTATATCCTGCCCGTTGGGGTTGTAGACATAGAGATACAATCCGAAATTGCTTCGCATATTCGTCTTGAAAGAGTAGCAATACTCGACGACGTTTATGACCTTTATCTCCGGCGTTTCGCTGTCGTAAAAGGGATAGTCCAGAATATTGAAGCCCTCCGAGCTTTTGAGGTCGTACATTACGTTGGTCTTTTCGAATTCCGTTTCGCTTAACTCTGCGGCATACACGTTTGCGCCCGCTCCGAACGGGAATAAAATTACGGACACGCTTACCATAAGCAATACCGTAAATGCCAATAGGCGTTGTTTTGTCTTATTCATAGAAATTCCTCCGTTGAGCCGCATGAACGGTATACCCGCCGCTATTCTTTGTTGAATACGATCGCGTCATCGTCCAGCGTTAATCCCGTTACGTTCACGGGGAATTTTAAGCCCAAAACAATGCTCGCGCTGTCGTTGTAGTTGGTTACAACAAGGTCAAAATAGACCGTCTCGTCCATGTCGTCCACGTCCGCGAAATCCACAGCCTTGCCTTCATACAGCTTATCCATCACCGCGCGCATCACGTTGTCGTTACCGAAATCGTTATACACCGTAAAGCCCGTTTCGTCGCCCTCTATATGAAAGGCTGCCGTCGCTTCTTCCAAGTACGCAAAGCCATAATATTGACCGTCCACGGTGTAATCAAAATTCGTTTCGTCGGTTATATGCGGTATGATACGGTAGGTATAATCGTCGGAATAGA
>CANQUR010000148.1 GCA_947627075.1 uncultured Clostridia bacterium | reverse complement strand
CCAAATGAAAGCCTTCACCTCCTTACAGGAGGGGAAGGTGGCACGAAGTGCCGGATGAGGTGGTATATAAAAATCCCTCTCCTCACAAACAACACAACACACACATAATAACCAAAAGGAGGTAAATAATTGAAGACATTTAAGTATCGCGCAAAGGCAGTCGACGGCACAACGGTCGACGGAGTCATCGAAGCCTACGACGAGTTCGAGGCAGTCGATCAGATCCGCCTTACCTGTCCTGTGGTGGAAAGCATAAAGCCCGTCAAGACAGAGCGCAAGATCAACATCGATCTCAACGAACCTCTTTGGGTCAGCGACAAGACGCTTGCCATTACGGCAAATCAATTCTTTATCATGCTCAAAGCGGGCTTGCCCATGTCGCGCGTTATCGAGCTAATAGCCGGTCAGACTACCGACAAGCTCATGAAGAAAATACTCAACGCGTGCGCGGCAGACGTAGCCGCGGGTTATTCGCTTGCGGGCTCGCTCGAAAAGAACGGCAAGAAGATCCCGGCAGTCTTTATCGAAACTGTGCGTGCCGGTGAGGAATCCGGTACCTTGGAGAACTCCTTCCAAAGCCTCGAAAAATATTACAGTCGTTCACACAAGACAAAAAAGAAGGTAAAGTCGGCAATGACTTACCCCATAATGGTCCTTATAATAGCCATAATCGTCATCGCCATAGTCATGGTCGTGCTTGTACCCACAATGACGGAAACACTTCAAGGTATGGGCACCGAACTGCCTGGCGTTACGCTTGCGCTAATAGCTATCTCTAACTTTGTCGGCTCATATTGGTACATTTTACTCATAGTCATAGCAGTCATAGCAATAACGCTCTTTGCTTATGGCAAGACCGAAAACGGAAAACTCACATACTCAAAGATACGTATCAAGCTTCCCGTAATAGGCAGAATAACCACCTATAACGCCGCGGCGCAAACCGCCAACACTTTGGCAACTCTTATCGCCGCAGGCTTGCCGCTCGCACACGCGCTCGATATCGTCAGCAGAGTTATCGATTGCAAATGCGTAGGCGAGGAACTCAACAAGGCGGTCGCCGAGCTCGAAAACGGCACCAGCCTCGGGGACGCACTTTCGAAATCCAAATATCTTCCCCCCATGCTTATCGAAATGATACGCGTAGGCGAGTCGTCCGGTTCTCTCGAAGAAACTTTGCGTACTATCGGCACCTTCTACAACGAGGAAGCGACCTCGGCTTCGGACGCGGCTCTTGCCATGATCGAACCTATGATCACTATCATACTCGGTTTGGTAGTCGGCTTCATCGTCATCGCGATCTATATCCCGATGTTCAAAATGTCGTCCACAACCAACGGCTATCGATAATATTAATTTGGTATATATCCGCTGACTCATCCCACAGCGTTTATATAAAGGTATATCCGCTATACTCATCCCAATAGCGCCTATACATAAAAACAAAATCTTAAAAGGAGATAACAATGAAAAAACTTAATAAAAAAGGTTTTACCCTTGCAGAACTTTTGATAGTAGTAGCTATTATCGCAGTTCTTACTGCTATTGCAGTACCTCTTTTTGTTGGGGCTCTTGACAAGGCAGAAAAAGCTACATTTGAAGCCAATCAAAGATCTATACAAGGTATGGGTGTAGCGATTCTTCTTACTGATGAAAATGCAAACCTAGAAAATGCGGCAGCAGACGCTAAATGGTTTGCATATGCAGTGGTAACGGACGGTAAGATTGGTGAAGTTACTGTTTCTACAAAAGACCCGTCTGTAGCTGCTACGGAGCCGGCTGCGGTGCCAGCAACAGGTACAAAAGATTACACAGAATGGAAAGGCAACAAATCATTAGCTATTGTTGCAGAAATAACTCGTACAACATTGAATGAGTACAAAGGTTAAGTAATTTGAAAACATAATATTAGGCTTGATTAAGTGGGGTGCTTAATTAGTCTAAAACTAAAACTGTGTGTTGTTTATATATAGTGCAACATACAGTCTACGATTTTAATCGCTATTTCATCCCAATAGCGTTATTAAAATTTAATAAAATCTTAAAAGGAGATAAAAATGAAAAAACTTAACAAAAAAGGTTTTACCCTTGCAGAACTTTTGATAGTAGTTGCTATTATCGCAGTTCTTACTGCTATTGCAGTACCTCTTTTTGTTGGGGCTCTTGATAAGGCTGAAAAAGCTACATTTGAAGCCAATCAGAGATCTATACAAGGTATGGGCGTAGCTATACTTCTTACCGATGAAAGCTTAAAACTTGAAAATGAATCAGCGTCTACATGGTATGCATATGCGACGGTAACAAATGGCAAAATTGGAGCTGTTAGTGTTTCTAAAACAGCACCAACAAAAGAGGGCGCTTCGATAGCTTCAGCAACTGTTAAAGGTACTCAAGATTACACAGAGTGGAAGGCTGATAAGACGTTAAATATTGTTGCAGTGATAACTCCTACAACATTGAACGATTACGTAGCTTAAATTTTCTTTAGTTGATAGTAGTTATAGGGGATGCATGGCTATGAATTAAAGACTTGCGAAAAGTGTGTGTCCCACCTAAAATGGGACACACCTAATCGCAAAAAAAGGATAAGGAGAATTTATGCCGAAAGAGTTTTCCACAGGACTTACAGTGTACATTTACATTATCATATTTATTTTCGGCGCATGTATCGGCAGTTTTATAAACTGCGCCGCGGATCGTTATGTTTGCAAACAATCGGTTCTTCGCGGCAGGTCGCATTGTCCTTCTTGCGGACATGCGTTGGGGATCCTCGATTTGTTCCCCGTCATAAGTTACTTGCTCCTAAAAGGCAAATGCCGTTATTGCGGCAGTAAAATTCCCGTTCGTTGCCTAATAACGGAGCTTCTCGGCGGCATAGCTTATTTGCTTGTCGTCATGCGATTCGGTTTTAGTTTCGTTTCACTTCAATACGCATTGCTTTTACCGGCATTGCTCGCCGTATCGCTCATCGATCTCGACACAATGGAGATCCCAAACGGTCTTATTTGTTATAGCACATTGATATTTGTATTATTTTTGCCTACTTATGCAGACTATAAAAGTAGACTTCAAGACGGTCTAATCGGTTTGCTCGTTTTTGGCGGAGGAACTTTGATCCTCTCGCTCGTAATGGACTTTTTGCTCGGCAAAGAGTCGCTCGGCGGAGGCGATATCAAACTCTTCGGCGCGCTCGGACTTTTTCTCGGACCTGTGCTCGGCTTGTTTATGTTGTTGCTTTCTTGTATAGTCGGACTTCCTTTCGCCCTCGTCGCGCGAAAGTATTCCGAAACAACACAAGCGACATTTCCGACCGCTCGAGAGCCATCCCCACTACAGGAGAGCGAAAATCCGACCAAATTAGAGCCTTCACCTCTACGGGAGGGCGAAAATTCGACCGTTCGAGAGCCTTCACCTCTA
>CANQUR010000147.1 GCA_947627075.1 uncultured Clostridia bacterium | reverse complement strand
ATTTTAGTTACTTCTGAAAATGAGTATAATGGAAAACTTGAAATATTATAAAACGGTTCTCTTTTTGTCTGCAAAAACAGGACTTTCCGATTTTGTCGGTTCGAGTCCTGCGGTTATTGAATTCGCCCGTTTTACATCTTTGAATTTGAAAGATTAAGGGCGAAACACGCAATCCGCCGAATAAAGATCTTCGGTGGGTTTTGGTTTTGCCTTTTGGCATGACAGCCTAACACGCTCCTTACTCACGCCGGCTTTCGCGGCATAAACCGTCCCTTGCCTCGAAATCTGCACGAACACCCGCCAAAACGCAAATTATGGCTTTTGAGCGCTTTTCAAACACTTGTGTACGGAAAACTTGCAAGAAACGGCACAAAAAAAGAGCCTAAACGAAGATGTTCGATTTAGGTTCTTGCTGGCGGAGAGAGCGGGATTTGAACCCGCGGTACCCGTAAGGGTACGCACGCTTTCCAAGCGTGTGCCTTCGACCGCTCAACCATCTCTCCACGCTCGAAAACAGAAATTTTATAGGGGATCGTTTAGTGCAATGAAAGATCTTTCACTCCGAAATTTGATCACAAGGTGTATTTTAACATATTGAGGGCAAAAAAGCAAGTGTTTTTAAGCATTTGATAACAAAATTGCTTGTCTTTTTGTTTTATTTATTGAGAAAAAAAACGGCAATACAATCGAAGCCGATTACAACCGCCCCAAAACGAGCGATTTATCTCTTGCCAAAATGCCCAAACCATGGGTAAAAAGACTCCGTGAAAGGCGCACCTTCCAATATAATAGGCGGAAGAATAAAAAAACTCAAAGCGAAACAAAATACAAGTATGCAAAACACAATGACAGCTAAAAAGACAAATGGAATATGGATATTTATTTTATGCATGGTTTTGCCCTTGGGGGTGGGGACTTTGAGCAGTGTACTCAGCGGCGCCATGAAGGGATATGCCGGCATCAATATGCCAAATTTTGCTTTGCCAAGCGAAAGCTACGGGATCATATGGAGCATTTTGTACACCATGATGGGAATTTCGCTGTACCTATTGATCACACAACATCCGCTATCGAGCTACGAACGCGGATTGAAAACGGCGGCTATCGTATTGTGGGGATTGCAATTTGCGCTAAACCTACTCTGGCCGTTTGTGTTCTTCAATTTAAGTTTCACCGTTGCTTTTGTACTGAATGTCGCCATGACCGGTCTCGTAACAGGGCTTGTTACGATAGGATTTTTTATTCGACCATTGAGCTCGATACTGCTCTTGCCATACTGGGCATGGCTGCTGTTTTCGTCGTATCAAACCTTGATGGTGATCGCTTTGAATGCTTAAAATGCTATATGGGGTGCAAAATATCAACATCCAACCTTGAAACCGCTGTTCAAATCGTATACCGATAGCGACGCTGCGGTGCCTTCTTAAGTTTATTTTCGATTCCGCATTGCCTCACTCTTGCTTTTCTTCAAGTTTTATGGTATAATTTGTTTATGAACAAATTAAGTTCAGAACAGAAAAATTTATTTGACGATATTAAGCACTTTGACGAGTATGGTAATGAGTTTTGGTTCGCACGCGAACTTCAAACAGTTTTGGGATATGCTAAATGGGAAAACTTCCATAAGGTCATCAAAACCGCTATGATCGCCTGCAAGATTAGTCAGCAAAGCGCGGAAGAACAATTTCACGAGGTCAGGAAGTCAACAATTTCGGGCAAAGGAAAGCAATCATCTATAATCGATTACAAGCTCACACGTTATGCTTGCTATCTTATCGTAATGAACTGCGATTCGCGAAAAAAGCCTATCGCCCTCAGCAAAACATATTTTGCCGTCAAGACTCGCCAACAAGAACTTGCAGAGGGTTATGACACGTTGCCGGAAGATGAAAAGCGTCAGCTTTTCCGAGGCAATAATTGCCAAAAGAATATGCTACTTGCCGGAGCTGCGCATAAAGCAAGAATCACCACTCAAAAAGAATACGCCATATTCCAAGACTCCGGATATATGGGGTTATATAACGGAATGACTGCCCGCGACATCGCCGAACATAAGGGATTACATAACGGCGAAGAAATTCTCGATTATATGGGCGGTGAAGAATTTGCCGCCAACCTATTCTGCATTACTCAAACCGAAGAGAAAATACGCCGAGAAAATATTGACACTCCCGAAAAAGCAAATGCAGCTCATTACAAAGTCGGCAAAATAGTCCGAAAAACAATTGCAACTTTGGGCGGCACTATGCCCGAAGATCTTCCCACTCCCGAAAATAGTATGGGTGAACTCGAATCACAACAGCGAAACCAATTAAAACCGAAAAAAAATAAATGCTATTCGACGTCGGTAACGTTCGGCGAATTGTCAACTTCTTTGAAAAGTTTGATAAAACCACTTAAAATTTCGCCCGCATGTCCGGCGAGAAAAAAGAGCGTGTCAAAAAAATACAAGCCGAACTTTCCTTGTCCCCTCTCGTTCCCCGAAAAGATCGAGCGGCTGCAATCCGAAGTCGATCGGCTGTTTAAAACAATTCGCAGCGAACTCCAAAAAGCCGACGGTTTCCCGTCTTAACATAAGTCCCGACAAGACTACTTCCTGCCGGGGCTATGGTTAATCGTTTGATATAAAAAGATTTTACTTTGGCGTTACGCTTGAATTTTGCTATTTTTGCCGAAATTACTATTATATGCTTTATTAATGTTTTCTTCCAGATTCGTGATTAAATTCGAATCCTGATTAAAGTACCATTCGACAATAATATTGTCATCATTACCGTTTGGCTCCAAGGTATTCACGTCAACAAGACGTTTTTTATCACTTTGTGTATATTCAAATTCACCCTCCCCTTTTTTGAACCAATCTTCGGTAATATATTTCCAATCCTCGAATTTTCCTTCTTCAAAAATGCACATATATAAAGAATTTTTGTCTGTGCAAACGGAAAATATCGGCTTGCCGCTATTTGTGGCAATCAGTTCCGCATCCTTATGATATTTGATATTGTTCAGTTCCTTGCATGAGTTTTTTCTTGTATCGATATGTTCGTATTTCTTACGCTAAAACGCATATAAATGTATTTTATTTCAGGAAAAATTTTAAGGAAATAAACAATGAAAACAGCGGTTATTTACGCAAGATACAGTTCGGATAACCAAACCGAGCAAAGTATCGAGGGATAACTTCGGGTATGCGAGGAGTACGCCAAAAGCCACGACATACTCATTCTTAACACTTACATAGACAGGGCTATGACAGGAACGAATGACAATCGTCCCGACTTTCAGCGCATGATCAAGGACAGCGCAAAACGACAGTTCGAGATCGTGCTCGTGTATAAGCTCGACCGCTTTTCGAGGAACAAATACGAAACGGCGGTACACAAAAAGACGCTCAAAGACAACGGCGTTAAACTTGTATCCGCTATGGAGAATAT
>CANQUR010000146.1 GCA_947627075.1 uncultured Clostridia bacterium | reverse complement strand
TAATAAACTTACAATAAGGAGTATATAAATGAAAAATTGCGTCGGATTTGATATCGGCAATCACGCTGTTCACGTTGCAGTCAATAAAGGCGGCAAAATAGTTCGCAGTGTTTCCGAACGCCTTCCCGAAGGACTTGTTCAAAGCGGTCGTATAACTTCCACCGAAGCAATGATCGACGTCCTTCGCGACCTTAAACGCAGTAATCGCCTTAATATAAGACGTGCGTCTTTGGTTCTTCCGGCAAGTCTGTGCTATTGCCGCAGATTCAACGTTGCTGCTATGACAAAAAAACAGCTCATGTTCAATTTGCCGTATGACTTCCATGATTTCATTACCGACGACAAGAGCAATTATTTCTTCGATTATGCTATCGTCGACTATATCAAGGACAACGACGGCAATATTTCGGAGTTCGATGTCATCGCGGCCGCTACTCGCAAAGATATTGTTGCCGATTATACCAAAATGTTCGCTAAAGCAGGCTTCAAACTCGTTACTATCATTCCCGAGGAGCTTGCATATATCAATCTTTTGCGTAGATTGCCCGCAAAATCCCCGCATCGTCACGGTATTTTGGACATAGGTCATAATGCCGTGCGCCTATATTTGTTCATAGGCGACAGGTTCGAGAGCGTGAGGGTAGTGGATTACGGCTGCAATGCGCTCGATTCGGTCATCGCCGAGCATTTCGGCGTAGAGGGCAAGTTTTTGCCCGCGACCTATCGCGAAACCAACTTTGAAAACGCGAATGAATTATCCGGTTGCCGTGCTATCTATTCCGCTATGGCGCTTGAAATTCGTAAGGCTATCAACTTTTATCGCTTCAACGGCGGCAATCTCGAACATCTCCATTGCTGTGGCGGCGGTGTAAAAAATGCCGCTCTTATGGAGACTCTGCGTACGAATTTACCGCTTAAGCTTACCGATTTAAGCGAGTTTTTCAGCGAATCTGCTCAAGACGTCGATTTGACGATCATTGCCGCTGCTACCGGCGCTACTTTACAATAAGGAGGTTGTTCTATAATGCCTGTTTCCAAAAAGAGCGAACAAAAAAAGCAGGACGTAAAGGCGTCGCAACCGTCTCAAGCTGCTGTCGCATACTATAGACGTAGTAGCAAGGACATTGCTCAATATCCGACAAAACGCGTTCTAAACCTTTGCATGAAGGAAAAATCCAATATGCCTCCCGAGGCTTTCCTCGGAATTTTGGCGGCGATCATCGTGGTCGTTTTGCTTTTGGAGTTTTTCGGGGTCTATCGTCCGTATCGCAGTCTCGAACTTGCGCAAGCGGATCTTAATGCCGCCCAATCGCACCTTCAACAAACCTACGACTCGATGAGCGATTACGATGACATCCACGACGAATATTATCAATATAATTTCAACGAATTCGATCGCACGCTCGCGGATAGGCTCGATGTGCTCGACCTTCTTAAACGCGAACTTTTCGATAAGGCAAAGATCAATACGCTTAATGTCAGCGCAAACACTATCAACCTCAATATGACCGGGGTCAAGCTCAAGGAACAACTCCCCGATATACAGGAAAGCCTTCTTGCGGATCCCTTCGTCGCTACCGTTTTCAGCTCGAGCCAATCGTCTCAAAACGATACCGCGACTTTGGTCATCACTCTTAAGAGTGCGGATGTCTACAGCGGTATTTGCAACAAGGAGTATTACAAGAGCAATTTCGAAAAGTACAAGCCGGTATTGGCAGAAGCTCCCGAGGTGCTCTATCTTTTGAAGTATAATGTGTTCGGCAAAGCCGTTATAAACGAACTCGAGCTCAATGAAAATGTGCTTTCGTTCAATATCACGGCAGACAGTCAACTTTCTGCGATAATAAACAGCTTGCGTAGCGATAAGCGCGTCAAGGAGTTGCAAAGCACCGACGCCGCCGACAAAACTACCGATATTGTAATTACGCTCGCCGAGATGAGCGAGGAGGAGGCTTGATATGACGAGAAATGTTATGAACAGACGCTTCACGCTACGTGAATCGATTTTGCTTGCCTTGCTTGTTGTCATATTTTTGATAGGTTTGTTCTTTATGCTTGTATATTATCCGGTACGAAATCAACGCGCCGAAATTCAAGCTCAACTCGAAGATGTTCAGGATAAGCAGCTTGTTGCCGATATTCTTTATAACAGGTATGAGGAAGACAAGGAAGAACTTGAGGAGATTTATGCGCTCCCCGAGGACGAACGCACCGTTATGCCCAAGCATACCGACGCTCATGAACAGGAGCTCCTTAATATTGTCGGCGCTATTATCGAGGTCACCGAGAGCCATAGGACGAATTGGACGATCTCCAAAAGTGACGACTCAGTATATCGCAGAGTTTTGTCATTCTCATTCTCGGTAAACGATTTCGATATGGGATACGATATCCTCAAGGAACTTACGTCTATAAAATTCCAAAATCAAAAATGCAGAAACCAGGTTTCAAATTTGTCCGTTTCGCCTTCTTCCGGCGACGTCAAGGATGGTAGCCTTACGATCTCGGGTACGATAACCTTCTTCGAGGTCGAATAAAATCCAATTTACAGTCAATTGACAGTAATAATACAAAAGGGTTATAATACAAAAGGGATCGACAATTAATTCGTCGGTCCCTTTGTCAAGTCATTGCTTTCGAGCTTGTCATAATTCTTTCGAAAGGAATTTTGATAACTGTATAAGCTCCTTGCAGTATTGGTTCGATATCCTGTCCGCAATCGCAAAGGAGAGTTCTCGACCATAGTCATGCGAGGTCAAATTTCTGTCCTCGAGCATGTTCAACCAAATATCCTCATCTTGAATAAAGCTTTCGCTGTAGGCGAGAGAAAGTACTCCTTTCGGAGAGGGTATGTTTGCAACATATCCTTGCTCGGACATAAATTCGCGCAAGGTTTTCCACGCAAGCTCAAATGTAAACTCAAAGCGTTTGATAAGCGCGTCTTGATAAATGTCATTTTCGGAATGACCTTTGTATGCCGTATTGGCTTCGTTCAAACGTTTCAATGCTTTTGTAAAGTTGTCATACTTGTCGTGGAGCTTTTTCATATATTATGATACCTTCTTTTTGGATATTTTCAATAAATTTTTCATCATGCTCTCCTTGCATAAAGATCAAATCTATTTTATGCAGAGTGGGGATATCTTCTTCGATAGTGTATTTCAACTCGGCGATGGAACTTTGGCTCAGTACGCCGTATATCGCTATATCGTAATCGCTTCGTTCTCGATTGTCATTGCGTGCCCGCGAGCCGAATAACACCGCGCGCTCGACTTCGGAGAATTCTCCTAAAACGGATATTAATTTTTCAAGCAATTTTTTGTCTGCATTCATATCTTTGTTCCTTCGGACGTTTTTTGCGTATCTATGCTCGTAGTTTTTTGAAAGTTTTTTCGCTTGTATTATATCATATTTTGAGACATAAGACAAGTTTTCGTTAACTCCTTTTGCGTC
>CANQUR010000145.1 GCA_947627075.1 uncultured Clostridia bacterium | reverse complement strand
GACGCGGCGGACATTGTGATCGATATTATGGGATCCAAGGGATTACAGATTGACGCGGGTGTAATACATTACGACGAGGGAAATCCGCATATTCACATTTTTGAACACGATCCCGAATACAAGCATAATAAAAAAATGAATTTGAAAATGTTTGACCGCTTTAATCATGAATTGCCGCAGGAAATGCAAAAGCGCGGTTGGGAAGTGCAGAGTATAAGGGTGTTTGACGCAGAAAAGGCGAAAACGATGGACGAGGACGAGCTGAAAGCTTATAAGTCCGAGTGTCGCAAGAAAAAAAACAAAGCGAGCAAGAGCGCCAAAGAATACAAAGCCGAAAAGCGCGCCGCGCAGATCGAGCAAGAGGCGAAGGATAAGGCGACGCAGATCCAAGCCGACGCGGTGATGAAAAAAGCGCAAATGCTCTTGCAGGCGCATAAAACGCTCTCAGAGGCGCAAGAGGCGCAAAAGGACATAGAGTATTATAAAAAGCGTTTTGAGGCGTTAGAGGCGAAATTAGCGCCCTTAGAGGGCGAATTAGATGACATATTGACCGATAGGGCGAAAATGATTAAGCGCAAAGGTCGCGAAGTGTCCGCCGAAATGGCGCAAATTACAGCCGAATATAACGCTATGCAGGATAGCGTAAAAGAAAATGAAATGCAAGGTTGATCTGAAAAATTAAACACACCAACCCTGTATACACCTTGCAAGCCCGCAGGCTTGCTTGCATGCCAGCCCGCCAGTCGGCGGGCTGATTTTTATATATACAAGGTGTGGTTGTGAAGATGAGGGTGAGAAATTGAGGGGTGAGAGTGGGGGAGTTACTACGACACTCCCCCATTGATGTTCAATGTTCACAAAAAAGAGAGATGGGGGACGAGAGGGGGCGAAAAGTAAGGCGGGACGCGGTTTTTCGCCGTTTTTTTTCGAGAGTGCGGCAAAGCCGCCCGAAATTTTTTTTCAAGGAAAAAAATACTGATATATGGGCGAGTTTTCGCGAAAAGATACTGAAAGAGAGCAGAAAGGAGCGTGAAAAGGTATTGACAAAAAGGGAAGTGCGCGATATAATGAGAGGGTAGAAAGGAGAAGATAGACATGAGGCAGACAGAGATTATATCAATAGGCATTAAGACGACGCCCGAAACGAAAGAGCGACTTGCCGAATTGACGGAGGCGCTGGCGGCAGAGTTGAAAACTGTGCGCGTAACGCAGACGCAAGCGATCGAAATCGCAATAGGTGAGGCGCTCGATCGTCGTCGTCGGAAAGGGGGCAAGACGTCGTGAGGCGCAAAAAAAAGAACACGTTGGTGGACGTGTTCAGCGCGTTTATAGTCTGCAGTCTGCAAATCTTGTTTACATGTCTATTATAACACAAATATGGCGAAAAGTCAACAGGAAAATAAAGAAAAAGCGCGCGGAAGAGGACGGACGCGGGTGTATGCGTTTTTGGTTTATCCCGATTCCGCGCCGAGTGATTGGCTCACTCGATTGGATAATGAGCATGTAGCGGCGTTTATTTCGCCCCTGCATGATAAGGACGAGAACCCCGATGGAACACCGAAAAAAGCGCATTACCATGTAATGGTGATGTATGAGTCGGTCAAGTCTGTTGAGCAGGTTGACGAGATGAGAGAGCGCGTATTGGGCGCGAATTATAACAAGGGCTATGAAAACGTCGCAAGCATGCGCGGTTATGCGCGTTATTTAACGCATGCAGACAACCCCGAAAAGGCGCAGTATGACCGCGCGGACGTGGTGACGCTTGGTGGCGCGGATTATGACGAAGTTATACATTCTGCCGCCGATGATAGCGCCGCCCTTCGCGAGATGTACGCTTGGATCAAAGAGAATAATGTCAAGTATTATCACGAGTTGGTAGATTATGCGCTCGCAGAGCGTTCCGATTGGGCGCGGGTACTGCATAAAGGGCATATATATGCGGTTTCAACGTACATACGGAGTATAGCTGCGCATGATAAAGATTGGCGAGAGCGCGCAAAGAATGAGCGCATACCGACGAAGTTACGGATAAACGAGGAAACAGGCGAAATTACTGAAAGTTTTGAGGAAGGGGATCAGTCCGATGAAGATCAAGATTGAAAATATAGAGATACGCGGAATTGAGGTTAAACCCGCTAAAAAAGGCGGCGAAGTTATGATTGTTACCTTTGAGGACGAAACAGGGCGGCAGCATACGATCACAGATTATGATATGGATCGCCGTCCGTATTATAAGCGGGGTACGGTAGGCGATATATACGCCGATTTTGCGCATGGTTGGACGCGTGACGGTAAGGAGTATTACCGTCTTGAAGTTAAGGAGTTTAAGGCAGAAAACGGTGACGCGTGCTAAAATAGAGCGCGGGGGCGCGCTATCCCGAAGGGTTAATAATAATGCCCCCGTAGCTACCAAATAGCACGCGTCATGGAGGGCGTCAAGGGTAATAAGGGTGGAGATTTTTGTGACGAAGGAGCAAAAATACTACCCCCCTTGACGCCCTCCAAGTTTTCGGAAATAGGACGGTGATTGTATGGTTAATTTTGACCGCAAGATTGCGCAGATTGTAGATTACAATGTCAAAATAGCAGAGTTGAAAAAAGAGGAACGACGAGTGAAACGAGCAGAGGAGAAACAACTGAAAAATGCAATATACGAATGGGCGAAAAAGTCAACAGTTTTAGTTGACATTGTATCAGAGCAGATAAAAACGACCGCAAGGGAGATCAGTCTGATCGAGTACGCCCAGAGTAGGTCTTTTAGACCGGATATATTTTTCAGTTGTGACGACGATTGCGCAGTTGAGCGAGAGAGCCCGGGAGCCTGAAAGGCGGGTACTTAGGCTTGCCTAAGTACGAGGGCATTGCTCGTATTAAGGAAGTCTTAATTTTTTGGGTTTTTGCGCGGATTAAGTCCGCGCGATTGTCAAAAAAAATTGTACCGCCGAGGGAGTTAAGGGCGTAAATTAAGCGCGCCGATTGTCACCGAAAAAACTCCCAAGGCGGATAGATAAACTGACGAAATACGAGCAATAAAAAAGCAGAAAGGAGCGAGAGAGAGTGTCCAAAAATATAGGCGTACCGACGCTAAAAATTAACAAGGTAAACGCGTATGCTGTAGCATGCGAGGCGTTAAGTGAAAGGTATTGCGGCGACGAAGATTATAAGCCCGATATGACGCAGTATAACGAGTATATAGAGGGCGGATATACAAGCGGAAAGGCGTTAGCTAAGTATTGGCAAAGTGAGGCAGAGGCGGCAAGAACAACAGACAGCCGAGGACGGCAAAGGTGTTTGAGATCTGACGCCGTTATAGGCGGCGCGGTGATTATCAAGCCTGATATTGAAATTATGCAGGGCTTGACGCGCGAGCAACAGCGGCAATTTTTACTTGACGCGGCGGACATTGTGATCGATATTATGGGATCCAAGGGATTACAGATTGACGCGGGTGTAATACATTACGACGA
>CANQUR010000144.1 GCA_947627075.1 uncultured Clostridia bacterium | reverse complement strand
GCATAAAACAGCTTACGTCCGCTTTCCTTGCAAATCCCGTTTTGAACGGCATATTCAAACAGCTTGTCGAGCAGTTCGAAGGGATTTGACGCGCCCTCGAGCACTTCTTCGTCGATCTCATATGCCTCATAATCGCTTAAACCGAGCTTTTGCATTATGAGGTTTCGAGCATAAATCTCATCCGCTTCGTCGAGAAGCAAATGGATCTTTGCATAAGCAATAAGTCTTTCGATGTTTAGATAGATATTCATGATACCCCTCCTTTATTCGGGTTTAACTACATTGATATATTTTTCGACCGCAAAGTATTTCCACGGCGAAGCTTCGGGCGGAAATACCTTAAATACCATTATTTCCTTCGTGACAGGATGTATAAAACGCAAACTGTATGCCCATAAAGCGAGCTTGCTACTCTTTGCAAGCGTATCGCCGCCGTACTTTGCGTCTCCGAAGATGGGACAGCCCACGCCCGCAAGCTGAACTCTTGCTTGATGACCGCGACCCGTGATGAGTTTGACGTCTATTAGCGAGATCTTGTCCCTCATCTCCAAAACGTTATAGTCGAGCACCGCTTCCTTTGCGCCTTCGATACGCGCGGGAACTATCCTCACGATATTGTTGATCTCGTCCTTTACAAGATAATTGCAAAGTCTGCCCCGCCTGTCACGCGGATGCCCTACCGTGACGGCAAGATATTTCTTTTCCATTTCGCCCGTTTTATGTTGCTCGCACAACCTTGCCGCCGCCTTGCTCGTACGCGCAAAGACCATCACTCCGCCCGTAGGTCTGTCAAGCCGTTGAACAAGCCCTATATATGCTTCGCCGGGCTTATCGTACTTTTGCTTGACATAATTTTTGACCATGGTCAAAAGATCGAGATCCTCCGATTTATCTGCTTGCGTGGGAATATTTTGCGGTTTTACGACCACGATCACGTGATTATCCTCATACAATACGATCAAATCTTCCATTATGTCCTCCAAAAGCCGCTTGCGCCCGCCGGCAACACTATGCCCTCTTTGGTGGGCAAGCAGAGCTCATATCCCTCGTGTTTGCCGCTCGGCAATAAAAGCGACAGCATATTGTCAAGTACCGACGGCTGTAAACCGGTCGTATAACTGTTGATAAGATAAAACAACGGCTCGTCCGAAAGCACAGATGTAGTGAGTTTTATAAGATCGTACAGTCCGTCCTCTATCTTCCACATTTCGCCGTTCGGTCCTCGCCCGTATGAGGGCGGATCCATTATGACGGCGTCGTACTTTTTGCCACGTTTTATCTCGCGCGAAACGAATTTCATGCAATCGTCGACAATGTATCGGATCCTGTCGTTTGCGATCCCGCTCAACTCGGCGTTTTGTTTGCACCTATCCACCATAGCCTTTGCGGCGTCTACGTGAGTGACCTTTGCACCCGACTTTGCACATGCGACCGTCGCTCCACCGGTATATCCGAAAAGATTGAGGACGTTCGCTTCCCTTCCTTGCAATATTTCCCGCATTTTGTCCCAATTGCAGGATTGCTCGGGGAACAGTCCGACGTGTTTGAAGCCCATCGGCTTTATAAGGAAGTTGAGGTCCTTATATGCGATCTTCCACTCCGTCGGAGTCTTTTTCTTAAATTCCCAACTGCCTCCGCCCGTTTCGGAACGGTGATAGTGGGCGTTGAGCTCCTTGAAAGAACTCAAATCTTTGCCCTTCCAAATGACTTGCGGATCGGGACGAAGAAGATAAATATCCCCCCAACGTTCGAGCTTTTCTCCGCAAGAGGTTGCCAAGACCTCATAATCTCGCCAGCCCGAAGCGATCATACCCTCTCCACGCCGAGTTTGACGTCAAGCCCGTTAATGCTCCAAGTCTTGCCTCGTCCGTCGTCATAGACCACCTTGTCGGCGAGCACATCCTTTGCGATCGCGCTCTTTTCCATGACTTCTTTTATTTCGGGCGACTTTGTCGAGTAATACACGACGATCCTGTCGGTGACCTCGAATCCGCTCTCCTTACGCATGGTTTGAAGTTTGCTCACAAGCTCACGCGCAAGCCCTTCGGAAATGAGCTCCTTCGTAAGCTCGGTATCGAGTATTGCGGTAAGCCCCTTATCGGATTCGGAAGCAAAGCCCGGGCGATTGATTATGCCTATAAGCAAGTCCTCTTCTTTTAGGCTTATAGGCGTGCCGTTTATTTCGGTTTCGACCACGCCTTTCGTCTTTATTTCGTTTACGACGTGTTCGCCGTTTGCGGCAAGATATGCGCGTATGTCGTTGATGAGTCTGCCGTATTTCGGACCGAGAGTTTTGAGTTGCGGTTTGACTTCATAAGTCACATATTCGCCCGCGTCCGAAATAAATTCTATATTTTTGACGTTGAGCTCATCTCTTATTACTTCCAAAAGTCCGCCGTCTATTACGTTTCTGCCGCAAAGCAAAACTCGCTTCAACGGTTGACGATTCTTTATGTTGGCTGCATTTCGAGCCGCCCTTCCGAGCGCCGCCGCTTCCATTGCCACCTTCATGCCCTCGCACAGCTTAACGTCTATATATCTTTCGTCACAAACCGGGAAAGAAGTAAGGTGTATCGATATGGGCGCCTTTTTGTCTACGCTTCGAACGATGTTTTGATAAATGCTTTCGGCGATAAACGGCGTGAACGGAGCCGTAAGTCCGCAAAGCGTTACAAGCACCTTGTTGAGCGTCATATAAGCGGCGATCTTGTCGTCGTCCATGTCGCTGCCCCAGAACCTGTCGCGGCAACGTCGAACATACCAATTGCTGACCTCGTCGGCGAAGTCGGCAAGAAGCCTTGAACTTTCGGTTATCTTGTATTCCGACAAAAGCTTGTCCGTGTCGCGAACAAGGATGTTGAGCTCGGACAATATCCACTTGTCCATAAGGGACAATTTGATCTTTTCGAAATCGTATTTTGTCGGATCGAATTTGTCTATTTCCGCATAAAGCACATAGAACGAATATGTGTTCCAAAGCGTTCCGAGATATTTGCGTTGAGCTTCGCTTACCGCCTCCGCGCTGAATCTCGACGGCAACCACGGTTGCGACGTGGTATAGAAATACCACCTTACTGCGTCGGCGCCTTGCTTATCGAGAACGGACCAAGGATCCACAACGTTGCCCTTGTGCTTGCTCATCTTTACGCCGTTTTTGTCGTTTACGTGTCCGAGCACTATGCAATTTTTGAACGGAGCCTTATCGAATATGAGCGTTGAAATGGCGAGCAAGGTATAGAACCAACCTCTCGTTTGATCCACAGCTTCCGAAATGAAGTTGGCGGGGAAGGTTTTTTCGAACAGATCTTTATTTTCGAACGGATAGTGATATTGAGCAAACGGCATAGAGCCCGAATCATACCAACAGTCTATGACCTCGGGAGTACGGTGCATTTTTCCGCCGCACTCGCAATCGAATTCTATCTTGTCCACATAGGGCTTATGCAGTTCGATATCGCCCTTTATTTTG
>CANQUR010000143.1 GCA_947627075.1 uncultured Clostridia bacterium | reverse complement strand
GTTTCGAGTGTATCCACCCCTTTCAGGACGGCAACGGCAGGATCGGGCGGCTGCTCCTCTTTAAGGAGTGCTTAAAATACAACATTGTGCCGTTCATCATCGACGAGGAGTTGAAAATGTTTTACTATCGCGGCTTGAAAGAATGGAATACCGAACGCGGATACTTGCGCGACACCTGCCTTGCCGCGCAGGACAAATTCAAAACTCAGCTCGATTACTTCAAGGTGAAATATTAAAGTTGTAAAACAAAAACCGCATCTATGCGCGGTTTTTGTTTTAATGACTGTTTGAGGAATATGATATTAAGTGAACAAACATTACGCGAAAAATTTGCGTCTGTTTTCTTTTACTTCTTGTTTTATGTCAAATATCATGCTCTCGGTTTGGTCTTGATTTTCGTCTGTCGCTTTTCTCTCCGGCAATGTCACTTGCGTTGTCCCCACATTATAGATTTTGATATAAGATTCCAACTGCCCCGCTAAATAATACCTTTCGCAATCAAGAGTCCCATCATCGTTAAGCCTTATCCAATACTTGAACCTCCTATCCTCATCGCCGGCAAAATACATTTTTTTAACCGGGTTATATGAGTCTTTTTCTATTACAATCTTTGATAATAAATCTAATGCATAATCTACAAAAGTGATAACACTAGGATAATACTCCTCGTATTCATCATATCCTTTACCATTAAACTCCCAAACATAATATTGATTATCTTCTTTTTCAAAGTAACGCTTTGACTGATCCCCATTTTCTATTTTTCTATCTACAAAAATTTTTGTCCCATCTATAAAAATAGTGTCTCCATTATAATTTTCACTTTTCCATGTATCTCTGGAATCTAAAGTAAAGTTTTGATTTTCTATTAGCGACGAGATATAGTCCCTTATATCTTGTTGAGTTTTTTCGTAATCGGGCTTAAATGTTAAGTCGGCAACTTCTTCCGGAAGTTTATTCTCAACCGTGTTGGGTTCATATAAACTTACGTCATTAAGAAATTCCCCATTTTTCTCCATAGCAATAGCAACGACTTCATCATGCAAAATAGTGTCAAATTCATATTCACCATTTATCCCAATCAATCTTCCATCTTCTATGCGCTCAAACTGTGCATCACTGAAATTTTCCAATGCGTCTTTAAGCGGCTCTAATTCACCCTCATAGTATTCTTTGTAGTTCGCTAAAACCTTATCTCTCTTTTCGTAGGAGATTTTATATTTTTGACCGTTTTCTTCGTAATAATATATAGGATTTTCAAATCTCAAATCCATGCTGTCATAAAATTTAATAATATTATTCCCTATTTCATAATTGCCGCAATAAGAGTCAAGACCATAAATCTCCATTTTAAAATTATAATTTTGCTTAATTTCATTAAGCGCTTTTTCGACTTTGCCCATTTCTTGCTTAAATTCGGGGGTGTCGGAGCCGTAAATTTTTCCCGGGTCGATTGGAAGTTCTTTATCTTGTCCGGGATTATCCTTCCCGGGATTTTCACCGCCCGGTGTGGTTCCTTGCCCGCCCTGCCCGGGAGTTGTTTCGCTTTGGCTGCCGCCCGAAGTATTGCCACCGCTTTGGCTGCCGCCGGGAATTTCGCTCGAAGTGTTGTCCTTTTCGTAGTTGCAAACGGAGCATTTGCCGTTTACAAAGCTATGTTCTTCCTTTTCGCTCTCGCCGCACGAGCATGAGCGCGAATGATATGTACCGTCTAAACTTTGCCACTCGCCATAGCTATGCGTATGCTTGGGCGTAACCGAGCACGCCGTGGCAAATATAAATACGACTGTAAGTATAATAGCCGTCAAAAATATATTTTTCTTCATAAAATTATCTCCTTAAAAAATAAAAATGCGCCAACCGAAGTCAGCGCACCGCCAAACGCAAACTCCCGTTGTCGCCAAACAAACTTTATATACGGTACGATTAATGATGCCATATATTGGAATTTGCATTTTGCCAATTCTAATATGACATCATCGTGGACAAGATATACCTTTCCCATCAAATCAAAATATAAATAAAAATCGTACCCTCCTTTTTTGAGAATATAAAGTTTGTTTGGCATAAATAGTATACCACACTATTATGGAAATTGCAATGAAAAAATCGCTTTTAATCGAACTTTTTAACTGCCTTAGGGCACGCTCCGATTATAACGGGTCTCTTGCTCGGCTGAGCGAACCCAAAAACGTTCCCATAAAATTTTTCGTCCGAAATTTTGTATTTTGTATTGCAATTTGCGATACAATATGCTATCCTATTGTGTAAAGGTTATAAATATGGCAAATAAAAGCGCTAATGTATCCGTAAGAGTTTCACCGGAAATCAAGCAACAAGCGGAGGCCGTGTTGGAACAATTGGGCATACCCGTATCCGTTTTGATCGATACGCTCTACCGTCAAATTATTTATACGGGCGGCGTTCCCTATCCTTTGACCGTTCCGAAGCTCCCCACCCTCGACGCCATAAACAAAGCAGACTTTGACTCAATGATGGAGAAAGGCTATAATCAAGCCATAGCCGGCGAAGGCGTGGAGCTTGACGCCGCATTCGACGGTTTACGCAAGGAAACAACTTGAATAACCGGATTAAACCATACACTCGAGTGGATTTTTTGTTTCGCCCGTTCAAAATTCTTGACACCGCCCTGCAATAATGTTATACTGTTTCCGTTTGCTTCCGTAGTTAAATGGATATAACAGCCCCCTCCTAAGGGGCCGTTGCGAGTTCGATTCTCGCCGGGAGTACCAAAACCGCCATGTAGAGCGGTTTTTGTTTTGGGGTTCGCGGGCGAAACAAAAAATCACTCGAGTTGGGGAGTTGGAGGCTTTGAGCGTTCGACCAGCTTGCTCGCTCCGAAACACGCGAGCCAAATCATCAGCACGGCGGTTATGGCGACGAGGCAAAGGACGATATCGTACGCGACCTGACCGGCGGCGAGGCGCAAGTTCTCGAGGGGCGGAAAGTCGCTTCTGAGGATATTGACATAATTGACGCTCAATAGGTACGAGGCGGGCACGGCGTACGCGGCGTAAAACAGTATGCCCGTAATGAGCGGCGCGAAGTCGAACTTGGAGGGTTTATAGTCGCCCGCGGCGAGCGAAAAGACGAAGTACGCTACCATGACGTGGTGAAACATTATGGTATGGGCGTTGTGAAAGCTGCCGAACACGTCCGCCGTGGAGTTGCCGAGCAGCACTCGCGGGTAGGCGTAAATGAGCGCGGTGACCACTATCGAATAGCAAAACGGCATGGGCTTAACGAACTTATTGAATTTGCCGCGCGTGAACTGCGCAAGCGGAATGAGCCATATAAAAGTCGAGCAGAAATGAAGCGGCAAAATGTACAAAGTAAACGGCTCGTACGTGTTGTAATAAATCTGTTTTGCCGTTTCGAGTCCCACTATTAGTAGCGCCAAAAGTTTGAGCGGCAACTTTTTGAGCCGCTCATGCTTCCTGAGAAAAATTGCGATTGCCAAGGCGCACAC
>CANQUR010000142.1 GCA_947627075.1 uncultured Clostridia bacterium | reverse complement strand
ACAAAATACCGTAAGCGAAGTAGAACCGGCGCTTATAAACGGAAGCGGCAAACCCGTTGGCGGTATCGAACCCGTAACGACCGCAATATTTACGATTACTTGTATAGCTATTATCGCGGCTATACCGCTTGCCAAGAAACAACCGAATCGATCAGGCGCTTTTTGCGCAATAAGTACGGCTCTGAAAATTAACAGCATAAAAGCGGCAATGACGATAATACACCCGGCAAGTCCAAGTTCTTCTCCGATAATGCTGAATATGAAATCGCTCTCGCTGAAAGGCAAAAACAAATATTTTTGCCTCGAATTGAACAATCCCAAACCGAAAAATCCACCGCTTCCGAGCGAATAAAACGATTGTATAAGTTGATATCCCTCGCCTAACGGAGAATCCCAAGGATTAAGAAAAGCCATAAGCCTATTGAGCCTATACGGTTCTATTATTATCAGTATAGGAATAAGCGCCAAAACCGGTATAGCCATTATAATAAAGTGCTTTATCCTTGCGCCACCTATATAAAGCATGGTGAACATAAGCATTATCATGCAAAGTGTTATCGACATATTGGGTTCTAAAATGATCAATAGGCACATTACCCCGCCCACTGTCAATATTGGCAAAATGCCCATAAACTTTGTCATTTTTTCGTGATGCCGAGACATATAAGACGAAGCGAAAATAATAAAGCCGAACTTAGCAATTTCACTTGCTTGCATCGAAAAAAACGGCAAATTGATCCATCTCTTCGCCCCATAGCTCTCTATTCCTATTCCGGGTATAAAGACGAGTACTAACAGGATAATAGATACAGCAAGTATCAAATACTTTAACTTATTGAGTAAACGATAATCGGCAAAGCTCAAAATTGCTATTGCCGCAAATCCGAGAACCGCTCCGAATATCTGCTTATACATGAAAAAGTATTTATTGCCGTAATTTATTTCCGCACTGTAATATGATGCGGAATATACCATTACGATACCGAAGATAACAAGACAGACCGAAACGATAAAAAGTATCCAATCGAATTTTCCATTCGTTTTAAGCACGGACAAGCCTTTCAAAATGCTCTCCCCTTTTGTCATATCCTTCATAACGATCGAAGCTTGCCGCAGCGGGCGATAAAAGCACATTTTGTACATCGAGAGCCTTGGCAGTCTCTACAGCATCCTCAAGTTCGGAAGCAAGTAAAAAGCCTTGATACCCTTGTCTCTTTGCGGCATTCAAAAGCTTTTCTTTAACTTCGCCCATACCTATAACATACTTTATATTCTGAGGCAATTCCAAAAAAAGATCGTCAAACTCATATCCCTTATCACTACCGCCTGCAATCAAAACGGTAGTCCCGTTCATGCTGTTTGCCGCTGCTATTGCGGCGCCTATATTTGTACCTTTGGAATCGTTATAATAGTTTTTGCCACCGACGTTTCCCACAAAGCTCAAACGATGCTGTGCCGGCTCAAAAGTAAGTAAAACCTCTCGCACCGCGTCAAAGCTTGCACCACGCAATATTGCAGCTGCAGAAGCAAATAGAGCGTCTGCAACATTGTGCGGCTCGCGCTGCTTGAGTTCTTCTACATGAGCTATCTTTTTGCCGAAAACCGCCAAAATCCCGCCATCGCAAGTCAAATCACTGCCGAGCGTAACTATTTGGCTTTTCACTCCAACGTTCTTTATCAATGCTCTCACTTCGCGCGTGGTTATGAGATAATCGTTTGCTATTTGATTACGACATATATTTAGCTTTGCATTTATGTAATTTTCCATACTGCCATGCCTGTCCAAATGGTCCGGAGTAATATTCGTTATGACGGCGATATCGGGCTTAAAATCCTTTATGGTCATAAGCTGAAAACTGCTCACTTCCACTACGCTACATTCATGCGGTAAAAGCACGCTCTTTGAATATGCTGTGCCTATATTGCCACAGACGATCGTCTTGTATCCGCCGATAGAAAGCATTTTGCCAATAAGCATTGTGGTGGTCGTCTTTCCGTTTGTGCCCGTAATTGCTATTATCGATGAATCGTCAAGTTCATATCCGAGTTCGATCTCTCCTATAACAGGAATTTTTTTCTTCTCGGCAAAATGAACTATATCTTCATCTTTCACACCCGGGCTGACCACTATCATATCTATGTTTTCCGGATAAGTACCTTCGAAAAAATAGATAAGAGCGCCCTTCTGCTTCAATGCATATGCAGCGCCATTGCCGCTTATTCCGCTTCCGACTATAAGCACTCTCTTTCCGAAAAAGTTATTATTCTTCATATAATAACTCTATGCTTACAACGGTTCAATTATTACTCATTAATACAGCAATCAATGTAAGCGCCGAAATCAAAAATGTTATGCCGGCATATATTACGACTATTCTGTTTTCATGCAGTCCCTTTCTCTCGAGATGATGATGGTACGGAGCCATAAGAAAAATACGTTTCTTTGTTGCCTTATAATAAACGACCTGAAGCAAAACCGATACCGCGCTCGCTACAAACATTATTCCCGTCAATGCCGAAGCAAGGACTTGTCCGCTGTAAACAGCAATGGCCGCATACGCTCCGCCGAGCGCAAGCGAACCCGTATCTCCCATGAATATACGCGCGGGAAAGCAATTGAAAATCAAAAAAGCCATCATGCCGCCGACTATTGCCGCGCAAAAAACGGAAAGCGATGAGGCTTGTCCCGTTGACATATATTCGCCAATTCCTATGATCGCCCCCAAAAAGGCAACGCCGATAAGTGTGACCGAAGACGCTAAACCGTCAAGACCATCAGTCAAATTGACCGAATTGGTGAATGCCAAAAACAGAAATATATTGAGCGGTATGATAAAAGCTCCCAAATTCACTTGTGTAAATATCAGAGATATCTCGCTTGAATTATAAAATGCGCTTACCGATATTATGACCGCTATCAACAATTGAAAGACTATCTTTTGATAAGGCTTTAATCCTTCGTTTCGTCTGAAATAGACCTTTATAAAATCATCCAAAAAGCCGACTATACCATAGCCAAGCATTACGACTACGCATATTACGCCTATTCTATCCATTCCCGCGATCAGCGAAGCGACCGCTATTCCGATCAAAAATCCGACTCCACCCATTGTGGGAGTTCCGCTTTTACTCAAATGGTTGTCCACATAGCTTAATATGGTTTGCCTCAATTTGAGTTTTTTCGCAAAATGAATTATTAACGGCATTAATGCCACAGTGACAACGAAAGCCGTTATACACGCAAGAACGATCTTCAAATTCCTTCCTCCGCAACAAGTTGCATTACAAATTCTTCGTCATTATACGGTATTTTGACTCCGTTTATGTCTTGATATTTTTCGGCGCCTTTGCCTGCTATCAACACTATATCATTCTTTTCGGCGTGACGAATGGCGTATCGTATGGCATCTTTACGTTCTTCTATAAGAATGTGCGAACATTCCCCGACTCCTTTTTCCGCTTCCTTGATAATATCCATAGGATTTTCAAAACGCGGATTATCCGAGGTTATAACTACATAATCGCTACCTT
>CANQUR010000141.1 GCA_947627075.1 uncultured Clostridia bacterium | reverse complement strand
GACAAAAAGCGGAAAAATTTATAAGGGTTGCAATATAGAAAACAGCGCCTACGGCGATACAATTTGCGCCGAACGTACCGCTTTTTTCAAGGCGATAAGCGAGGGCGAACGAAAATTCGAGGCGATCGCTATCGTAGGGGGCAAGGGCGAACTGTGCGACTGCTTTCCTTGCGGAGCGTGTCGTCAAGTCATGGCGGAATTTTGCGACGGAGATTTCAAGATCGTCATAGGAACGCCCGAAAAGTACAGGACATTTACTTTGAGCGAGCTTTTGCCGCACTGCTTCGGCATAGGAGGCGAGCAATGAGAATGTACGATATTATAAAACGCAAACGCGACGGAGCGGAGCTTACAAATGAAGAAATAAATTTCTTTGTACGCGGATATGTGAAGGACGAGATCCCTTCCTATCAAATTTCGGCATTGCTTATGGCGATCTATTTCAAGGGCATGACCGAACGCGAAACGCTTGCTCTTACGCTCGCCATTCGCGATTCGGGCGAAAGGGCGGATATGAGCGATATTAAAGGTATTCGCGCCGACAAGCATTCCACGGGCGGAGTCGGGGACAAGACCAGCCTTGTGGTCGCGCCCATAGTGGCGTCGCTCGGAGTCAAGGTCGCAAAGATGAGCGGACGGGGTTTGGGGCATACGGGCGGCACGATAGACAAGCTCGAAGCTATAAGTGGCTTCAAGGTCGATCCCGATATGCGAACGTTCAAGGAGATCGTAAACAAAGTGGGACTTGCCATAGTGGGGCAAAGCGATTCGCTCGCGCCTGCCGACAAGCTGTTGTATGCGCTCCGCGATGTGACGGCGACGGTGGACAGTATGCCGCTCATCGTGTCGAGTATAATGGGCAAAAAGCTTGCCGCTGACGACGATGTGATCGTGCTCGACGTCAAGACGGGCGACGGCGCTTTTATGAAAACGCTCGACGACAGCCGAAAGCTTGCTCAAATGTGCGTCGATATAGGCAAAAAAGCGGGCAAAAAGACGTCCGCGCTCATAACCGATATGAGTTCGCCGCTCGGATATGCAATAGGCAATTCTCTCGAAGTCATCGAGGCGATAGACGCATTGAAGGGCAACGGTCCGAGCGATCTTACAGAGCTTTCGCTCGCCCTTGCCGTCGAAATTTTGTTTTTGTGCGGAATGGGGGACAGGGAGCAATGCAAGGCTTTAACTGAAAACGCGCTCCGTTCAGGCAAGGCGCTCGAATCCTTTGCCGCCATGGTCGAGGCGCAGGGCGGCGACAAAAGGCAAATTTACGATACGAGCTTGTTTCCGCGCGCAAAGTACGGCAAAAGTGTGCGCGCGCAACATGACGGGTATATAACGAGTGTGAACGCCGAGGATTGCGGCATGGCGAGCGTGCTTTTGGGCGCGGGTCGCTCGGTCGTAGGCGAAAGCATAGACCTTGCGGCAGGTATCGTGCTCAAAGCAAAGGTGGGCGATCTTGTGCATAAGGGCGACGAGATCGCTACGCTGTATTCAAATCGAAACGATTTTGCCGCCGCCGAAAACAAACTGCTTTGCGCGACGCTCATAGGCGACAAACCGAGAAAAAAATCTTTGATAATAGAGAGGGTGGTATGAAAACAGCTCTTACGATCGCAGGTTCGGATTGCATTGGCGGCGCGGGTATACAAGCGGATATAAAGACGATGTCGGCGCTCGGAGTTTACGGCATGAGCGTAATAACTTCCATAGTGGCGGAAAATACCTGCCGCGTGATTTCCGCGCATGACGTTTCGGTAGAGGCGATAGAAGCTCAAATGGACGCGATCTTCGAGGATACAGAGGTAAACGCCGTAAAGATAGGAATGATATCCTCGCGCGAGAAAATAGAAAAAGTCGCGGAAAAGCTTGCCCTGTATGGCGCACAAAATGTGGTCATCGATCCCGTCATGTACGCAAAGGACGGTACTCCGCTTTTGAAAAAGGACGCAGTGGAGATTTTTATCCAAAAGCTTCTTCCTTTATCCACCGTGCTCACGCCCAACATACCCGAGGCGGAGGTCATAACGGGCATGAGCATATCGTCGGTAGACGACATGAAAAAAGCGGCGCGTGCAATAACAAAACTTGGCGCAAAGTCCGTTCTCGTAAAGGGCGGACATTTGAGCGGCGACGCGTCGGATATTCTTTATGACGGCAATGACTTTTACGAGTTCACCCAAACGCGCATAAGTTTAAGTCCGCACGGAACGGGCTGTACGCTTTCGAGCGCGATTGCTTCTTGCCTTGCTTTTGGACTGCCCTTGCCTCAATCGGTGGGGATAGCAAAGGAATACATTACGGGCGCAATAAAAAACGCTTTATTTCTCGGCAAAGGCAATCCCCTCGCTCATCACTTTTATAATTTTTACGACAGCGAGGGAAGAAAGTTATGAGAAAAATAGATTATTCGCTGTATCTTTGCACCGACAGAGCGCTTATGACTACGTCCACTCTCGAACAGTGCGTCGAGAGCGCGATAAAAGGCGGCGTGACAGTTGTTCAATTGCGCGAAAAGGAGCTTTCGAGCCGCGATTTTTACATAATGGGGTCAAAGATCCGCGCCGTTACAAATAAATATCATGTGCCGCTTATAATAAACGACCGATTGGACATAGCTCTTGCCGTCGGCGCCGACGGAGTACATTTGGGGCAGAACGACCTCGAATGTGCAGTGGCGAAAAGGCTTGCGCCTTCGCTCATAGTGGGAGTAACCGCTCACAATCTTAAAGAAGCGTTAAAGGCGCAAAGCGACGGAGCGGACTATATCGGAGTGGGCGCCATGCGAGCTACGAGCACAAAGAAGGACGCAAAGGTCATTTCACCCGACGAGCTTACTTGTATACGAGAACGAGTGAATATCCCCATGGTGCTTATCGGGGGGATTAACAAAGAGAATATCGCCGAGTTCAAGGGCAAGGGCGACGGAATAGCGGTCGTTTCGGCTATAATTGCGCAGTCGGATATAGAGTCCGCCGCGAGGGAGTTAAAAAAGGCATGGAAAAATTGATAAATGCAAACGCCGACCTTTTTGCGGGCATAAAAGGAGCGATATTCGACCTCGACGGCACGCTTTTCGATTCGCTGTGGGTGTGGGAAGAGGTAGATAGACGCTTTTTGTCCAAACGCGGCTTTTCGGTCCCGTCCGATTACTCGCAAACGATTTCCACAATGAGTTTCAGACAAACGGCGGAATACACCATAAAACGATTTAAGCTCGATGAAACGCCCGAACGGCTCATGAGCGAATGGACTAATATGTCGCGCGAACTCTATGCGCATGAGATATTTTTGAAGCCTTTTGCCAAAGAATTTTTGGAGAAGTTGAAGATAAAGGGGATAAAGTTAGGCGTTGCAACCTCATCAAATGCCGAATTATATATGCCGGCGCTTCGCAACAACGGCATTCTCGAATTTTTCGACAGTGTGGCGGATACGACAGGGCGGCGGGGCAAGGACTTTCCCGACGTCTATCTTGCCGTGGCGAAAGAACTTGGCATAGCTCCGAGCGAGGGAATAGTGTTCGAGGATCTGCCTGTTGCGCTCGAATGCGTGCATCGCGAGGGATTTCGAACGGTTGCGGTATTCGATAAGCATTGTCTTTCCGCGCCCGAGTTTTGCGACCGTTTC
>CANQUR010000140.1 GCA_947627075.1 uncultured Clostridia bacterium | reverse complement strand
AATAGGTAGGGCGATCAAATCCATGAAATTTTTTGCCGATGATTCCATTTGCGTTATATCTATAAGGCCAGAGGACCTTTCCGAAACGGGGTGTGTCCTTGCCGATACCGAAGGGCTCATTGATCTTGCCATGGATATAGGTTGCGTAAAGGTAGCTGTATGCATGACCGAACAGCCCGAAAACAAGTACAAGATTAGTTTTCGCAGCAAGGGATTCAATGTGTCGGAATGTGCGGCAATGTTTGGAGGCGGCGGTCATGTGCAGGCGGCGGGCTGTGTGGCGAATGGAATGTACGAAGATGTGTTGCGCAAGGTGATAAAAGCCATCACGGACGGTATGGATATATGATCGGCATAGTAAATTTATATAAGCCAAAGGGTATGACGAGCTCCGACGCCGTGGTAAAAGTCAAAAAGCGTTTGCAAATCCGCGCTGTTGGACACATGGGAACGTTGGATCCGCAAGGCGAGGGCGTACTTATATTGGGCGTGGGCAAGGCGACGCGCCTTTTTGATTATTTTTTGAGCAAAGATAAGGTATACGAGGCCGAATTTACATTCGGGATCGAAACCGATACTCTCGACGGAGAGGGCAAGGTCATTTATGAAGGCGGAAATTTTCCGAGCAAAGATGAGATCGCAGAAAAAATAAAAGCTTTTGTAGGCAAGCAACAGCAAATCCCGCCAAGGTACAGCGCAAAAAAAATAGCGGGACGCAAGGCTTATGATATGGCGCGTCACGGCGAGGACTTCGAACTGAAACCGTGCGAGATAGAGGTCTACGAATATGAATTGATGTCATATGGCGACAATAAGATAACGGTCAAAATACACTGCTCGAGCGGAACTTACATTCGATCTCTATGTCGCGATCTTGCATACAGCCTCGGAACATATGCGATCATGACCGCGATAAAACGCACACGCTGCGGAAATTTCGAAATAGCCGAATCGGTCACATTGGACGAACTTACCGAAGACAAATTGATACCTGTCGAGAAAGCGCTTTGCGGGCTTGACGTCTTGAATTTGCCCGACGAGCAATATAAGGATATTTGTAACGGACGGAAATTACGACTTGATAAGGACGGACGCTTTCTTGTATTTTGCAAGGGAGAATTGTTTGGTATAGGCGATTCGAAAGACGGCTGTCTTACAATAAAAACTTATTTGAGGGAAGAATGAAAAAAAAGATAGCTTTATGTCTCGGATACTTTGACAGCGTGCATATGGGACATCGCGAACTGATACATAGATGTCGCGAATATGCTTTGGCACATAAAATGCTTTGCGCCGTATATACCTTTTGCGAAGACAAAAAAGGACTGTTCGACAGTCTTTATAGCTTCGAAGACAGACGAAATTTGTTGCGCGAGGCAGGTGCGGAGCTTATTATGTCTGACATATTCAATGACGACATCATGAATCTATCCGGAAAAGACTTCCTTGATAGGCTTACATCGCGCTCGAATATATGTGCATTCTTTTGCGGATATGATTATTCCTTCGGCAAGGACGCAAAATGCGGCGCAAATTTTCTTGCCGAGTATGCTGCGAAAAAAAAGATCTATTGCTCCGTCATGCCTTGCTTTGAGTTCAATGGCGAAAGGGTATCCACTTCGAAGATAAAAGAGCTGTTGAAAAACGGCGACGTTATGACGGCAAACGAACTTTTGGCAAAACCGTATTTTATACGCGGAAAAGTAGTTCATGGCAGAGGAGTAGGCAGAACGTTCGGGATCCCCACGGCAAATATAGAATATAAAAACGACTTTTTACCGCGCGAGGGCGTATACAAAGCTCAAGCCACGATCGTCGATCACTTGGGAAATGCTATCGAAGACAAAAAATATGCCGCGGTAGTCAACATCGGTAGCAAGCCGACCTTTGATGAAGGCTCGGTCACTATAGAAGCCTTGTTGATAGATTTCAAAGGAGATCTTTACGATAAATATGTCAAGTTGGAATTTGGCGGTTATCTTCGACCTATATATAAATTCGAAAGCGGTGAAAAGCTCGGTGAGCAAATACAAAAGGATATACGGGAGGCATTATGTTAAGGATAGGACCTTCGGGCAATTCGAGATCGTTTTATGAAACGGGACATGTACATACTTTCGAGGAGGCGGCGTGGCTTCGTGAAATGGGACTCAATGCCTTTGAGTACTCGTTTGGACGAGGTGTGAAATTGTCCGATTCCACTGCGGCAAAGATAATGGAGGAGTTTAATAAGTACGATATAGCTATTAGCGCTCATGCTCCGTACTATACCAACTTCGCTAATCCCGATCCCGAAATGATAGAGAAATCGATAATGTACATTACGCAGTCTATCGATGCCGTCAAAAAAATGGGAGGGAACCGCGTGGTTTTTCATCCGGCGTCTTGCGGAAAATCTCCGCGAGCCGAGGCAGTCGGAAGGGCAAAGGATAACATAACGCTCATGATGAGTAGATTGAGCGGCGACTTCTTGCTTGCCGCCGAGACTATGGGTAAACTCAACCAAATAGGCACGGCAGAGGAGATAATAGATTTTTGCACCGTGGACGATCGACTTATACCATGCTTTGATTTCGGGCACATCAACAGCTATATGCGCGGCGGACTCAAAACCAAAGACGATTACAGGCGAATAATCGACCTATGCGGCGAAAGACTCGGCGACTTCAAAACAAAGAATATGCACATACATTTTTCCAAGATAATGTACGGCGCTTCGGGCGAGATAAAACATCTTACCTTCGAGGACGATAAGTACGGACCCGAATATGCTCCTTTGGCTGAACTCATCGACGAATACGGAATGACCCCGTACATAGTATGCGAATCGTCCGAAACTATGGCAGAGGATGCATTATTTATGAAAAACTGTCATAAAAAGGTTTACTAATTACAAATTTTATGATATACTATTAATATATAGTGCGTTTTTAAGCTTTATATGGTGTTTGATGCGCTATCCGAAAAATGTAAAGGAGAAAGATATGTTCGGTGATAATATAGATACGTTGGTTTTACTGTCGAGCGAAAATCGATATTATTTTTCCTTGGTCGAAACGTCGTTCGGATGCGTGATTTTACAGGAGAACAAAAAGGTTTTCATTACCGATTTCCGTTATTACGCGGGCGTTGTCAAGGAACTCGAAGGATGGGAAGTTGTGCTCACTTCGATAGATAAATTGTACGAGTCGATAAACGAACAACTTACGAGATTGAATGCCGAGACCGTCGGATATGAGGACAGAAGTATTTCCATGTACCAATTCGCCAAATTGCAATCGGCGTGCGGCGCGTTTAGGTTCGAACCCGCGTCCGACTATCTTTTGAAAAGGCGCGCAATCAAGACGGAAGAGGAAATAAAGAGAATCGCCTCGGCTCAGCAAATAACTCAAAAAGCGTTGGCAAAAGTGTTGCCCATAATAAAGCCCGGGATCACCGAGCGCGAAGTGCTTGCAAACCTCGTCTATGAGATGCAGATGCTCGGCGCAGACGGGCCGGCTTTCGAGCCTATAGTCGCTTTCGGCGACAGCGGCGCATATCCGCGCTACAAGAGCGGTAAGCGCAAGCTCGAAAAAAACGACATGGTGCTTATCGACGTGGGCGCCATGGTGGACGGATATTGTTCGGACATGACGAGGACCTTTTGCATCGGCGTTCCGAGCGATAAAATGGCGAGGATACACAAGACCGTGCTCGACGCACAAGAATATGCTCTCGACAATATCAAGG
>CANQUR010000139.1 GCA_947627075.1 uncultured Clostridia bacterium | reverse complement strand
CTTATAAACACAAAAATTCCTTATAAAGGAGAATAACTTATGGATAACGATAAATTGATTTTGGGCGGGCGTGAGTTCGATTCGCGATTTATTTTGGGCTCGGGTAAATATTCGCTAAAATTGATAGAGTCTGCCGTAAAGGACGCAGGAGCGCAAATAATTACGCTCGCCGTCCGACGTGCCAACACGAAAAACGAAGAAAATATTCTCGATTTTATTCCCAAAGGAGTGACCTTGCTCCCCAACACAAGTGGCGCGAGAACGGCGGAGGAAGCGGTGCGTATCGCTCGGCTTGCGCGCGAACTCGGTTGCGGCGACTTTGTAAAAATCGAGATAATGCGGGATTCCAAATATTTATTGCCCGACAACCATGAAACCATATTAGCTACCGAAATACTTGCAAAAGAGGGCTTTGTCGTGTTGCCGTATATGTATCCCGACCTCAACGTTGCGCGCGACCTTGTAAATGCGGGTGCGGCGGCGGTAATGCCTCTTGCTTCGCCCATAGGCTCTAACAAAGGGCTCGCGACAAAGGATTTTATTCAGATACTCATAGACGAGATAGATTTGCCTATCATTGTGGATGCGGGCATAGGCAGACCGTCGCAGGCGTGCGAAGCGATGGAAATGGGAGCCGCCGCTATCATGGCGAATACTGCTCTTGCCACCGCGGGAGATCTACCCCTTATGGCAGCCGCTTTCCGTCAAGCGATAGAAGCAGGTCGCAAGGCATATCTTTCGGGAATAGGCAGAGTGCTTACGCGCGGCGCGTCTGCGTCCGATCCGCTCACGGGATTTTTGCGCGATTAGGAGAGCTTATATGGAAAACCGTTTCTTTGTAGATTCAGATAAGCTGACCGAAAAAGCTCTTGAATTTAAGCATAGGTTGGAAAACGATCCGTCGTCGCGTACAGACCACATGAAGTATTTGCCCGAAATGGAGCAGATCGATTCGGATGTATGCCGAAATGTAATGAGTAATATGGATTCTTACGATCCGGATAAGTATACGGCGCGCGACGTAAAGGCGGCACTCGACGCTTCTACTTGCTCGATAGAGGGCTTCAAGGCGCTTCTTTCGCCCGCGGCAAAGCCTTTTTTGGAGCAAATGGCGGAACGAGCGAGAATGGAAACAAGCAAGCATTTCGGCAACACGGTATATCTTTTTACCCCGCTTTATATTGCCAACTATTGCGAAAATTATTGCGTCTATTGCGGCTTCAATTGCTACAATAACATTCGGCGCATGAAGCTTACTTATGAGCAAATAGAACACGAAATGCAAATTATAGCCAAAAGCGGAATGGAGGAGATCCTCATTCTCACGGGCGAAAGTCGTGCGCAAAGCAGTATCGAATACATAGGCGAGGCTTGCAAGCTTGCCCGTAAGTACTTTCGCATGATAGGAGTGGAAATATACCCCGTAAATACCGATGAGTACCGCTACTTGCATGAGTGCGGAGTCGATTATGTCACCGTTTTTCAGGAAACCTACGACACCAAACGCTACGAACAGCTTCATTTGCTGGGGCATAAGCGCGTTTGGCCGTATCGCTTCGATTCGCAGGAGCGCGCGCTCATGGCGGGGATGCGCGGAGTGGCTTTTTCGGCGCTTTTGGGACTTTCGGATTTCAGAAAGGACGCGCTTGCAAGCGCTCTTCACGTTTATTTTTTACAGCGAAAATATCCGCACGCGGAAATGTCGCTTTCCTGTCCGCGACTGCGCCCCATAATAAATAATGACAAGATAAATCCGCTCGATGTACATGAAACGGAGCTTTGTCAAATTCTTTGCGCATATCGCATCTTTTTGCCCTTTGTAGGCATTACGGTCTCTTCGAGGGAAAGTGCGTCGTTTCGAAACGGGATCGTCAAAATTGCCGCCACAAAGATCTCGGCGGGCGTTTCGACGGGCATAGGCGATCACGAGAGCAAGTACGAGGGCAAAAAAGCCGAAAACAGCGGCGATGAGCAGTTCGAGATAGACGACAACAGAAGCCTTGAAAAAATGTATAAGGATATTTCGGACGAGGGGCTTCAACCCGTGCTGAATGACTACCTGTATGTGTGAAATTTGGTGTATCGTAAACAGAAATATTTGCGAAGATAACGGCGAGGACGTTTTGAAGCGAATAGAAAAAGTCGCCGCCGCAGGCTTTGATTGCATCGTCTTGCGCGAAAAGGGTATGTGCGAGGACGAATATCGCGAATATGCCATAGCAGTAAAGAGCATTTGCGACAGATACGGCACTCCGCTCAAACTGCATAAATTCCGCGTGACGGCAAGAGATATGGATTTGCCCATTCATTTGCCTATGGAATTTTTGAAAAAGCTTAACGAAAATGACGCAAATTTGAGGTTCGGAGCTTCATGCCACAGCGTTATCGAAGCCGCCATAGCCGAAAGCTACGGTTGCGAATATATTTTCGCAGGGCATATATACAATACCGAGTGCAAGAAAGGAACGCCGGGGCGCGGACTCGATTTTTTGCGCGAGGTAGTAAAAGCCGTAAGCATTCCCGTATATGCGATAGGCGGGATAAACGAGGACAACATAAAACAAACGATAGAAACGGGCGTAAAGGGCGTTTGCGTTATGAGCGGAGCCATGACCGCGCCCGATGTTAAAGAATATTTACATAACTTAAAAAAACAAATAAAGCTATAAAAGGAGCAATTTATGAGAAATTACAAGACGCAAATGGAAGCCGCAAAGAAGGGGATCGTCACTCCCGAAATGGAGCTCGTTGCAAAAAAAGAGGACATGGGTGTCGAAAAATTGCGCGAACTCGTCGCAAAGGGAGAGGTTGCCATTCCTTGCAATGTCAATCACAAGGCTATTTCCGCCGAAGGCATCGGCACAGGCTTGCGCACAAAGATCAATGTGAATTTGGGTATATCGGGCGACTGCAACAATTACGACCTCGAAATGCAAAAGGTGGATATGGCGCTCAAATTCGGCGCGGAAGCCATAATGGATTTAAGCAATTACGGCAAGACGAACACCTTTCGCCGTGAGCTTATAGCAAAATCGCCGGCGATGATAGGCACCGTGCCCATGTACGACGCGATAGGCTATCTCGATAAAGATCTGCTCGAAATTTCCGCAGAGGACTTTTTGAAGGTGGTACGCGCTCATGCCGAGGAAGGCGTGGATTTTATGACCATTCACGCCGGTATAAATCGCAGAGCGGTCGAGGCTTTTATGCGCGATAAACGAAAAATGAACATTGTTTCGCGCGGAGGCTCGCTCCTTTTCGCTTGGATGATGATGACGGGCAACGAGAACCCGTTTTATGAGCATTATGACGAGGTGCTCGAAATTTTGCGCGAATATGACGTTACCATAAGCCTCGGTGACGCGCTCCGCCCCGGCTGTATCGACGACAGCACCGACGCAGGTCAGATCGCCGAGCTTATCGAGTTGGGCGCACTAACCGAGAGGGCTTGGGCAATGGACGTTCAGGTTATGGTAGAAGGCCCCGGGCACATGGCAATGAACGAAATTGCCGCAAATATGAAATTGCAAAAAAGAATTTGTCATAATGCGCCTTTTTATGTGCTCGGACCGCTTGTAACGGATATCGCTCCGGGATATGACCATATCACAAGCGCGATAGGCGGGGCTATCGCCGCGGCTAACGGTGCGGACTTTTTGTGTTATGTTACTCCTGCCGAACATTTGCGCCTTCCCGATCTCGACGACGTAAAGGAAGGCATAATCGCAAG
>CANQUR010000138.1 GCA_947627075.1 uncultured Clostridia bacterium | reverse complement strand
ACTACCTTGATCGGATTTACCGCGCTACCTCCGTTGCTCTCGAACGTTATTGTACACGTGATCTTCTTTTGAAACTTATATTCCTTATTATTATATGTAAGCGTTACCGTATTTCCGCTGTAAACGGCGTCGAGAACGACTTCTTCGCCCTCGAAATCGAGTTTTATAAGGTTATCGCTTATCGTATATGTGCCCGTCTTGGATATGTCTCCGATTATCATTGAAAATTTGCCGCCGTATAACGAAAGCAATTCTTCTTCATCGTTGACAATACAACCGTACGTCCCCACCTCCGGTCCATCTACTGTTTTATCCTCTTCGGGACTGCAAGCTATTGCAGTCATGCCTATCGCCAACGCCAATAAAATCAGCAGAACAACGGTGATTTTTTTAGTCGTCATATACTGAGCCTCCCATTACGAAATTATTTATGCCTTATTATCGGCATACACTCATATTATAATACTTTTACACAGCTCGTGTCAAGAGGTTTTTATATTTATCCTTATTATTTTTGCCAAACATATAAATATTTTTCTGTTTTGTCACATAAGCCGTTCGGAAAAGCCTTTACGTTTTATAGGAAAGGCTTAACGATATTTTATAAAAAATTATGTAAATTATGACTGCGGCGGACGCCGAGAGAAGCCGCTTCGAAATTATTAAGGAAAATTCGAAATTACAAGTTGACCTTTGCCGTAATTTCGGTAACTGTCAATTTCGCAACCGCCGTCCTTGCCAACGTCAATCGATTATAATCGAAGTTGCGCGTTTCGTCATAACGGTTCATAATAATCTTGTCGACGGCGTTTTGTTTTTCTTCTTCGTCGAGAAACGTGATATTCGCTTTGCCCATTACGCTTTTATAGCGCATGGTCACGGATTTTTTGTCCGCGAGGCAATCTATTTTGATTGGAATGTCCATCTCGAAAAAGCACTTGCCGTTTCTGTTCATAAGCTCGTATTTTCTGCCCGCCATGGCGCCGTGCACATAAAAATTTATTTCGCCGCCCTCCGCGGTGTACGCGAAATTAAGCGGCACTATGTACGGAAATTCCCCGTCCGCCAAGCCGATTCTTATAATATCGCATTCGTCTATGATATTCAAGATGGCGTTAAAATCGGTTACTTCTCTGTCCTTTCTGCTCATAAGAATTTTCTACCTCAACCAATGCAAGAATTTTAGCACAATTACATGAAAAAATCAACCTAATTTTTTATTGTAAATCGCAAACACCCCAAAAACCTTTGACTTATAATAAATTTTTTATTATAATATATATGTTGCGGGGCTATGGCGCAGTTGGTAGCGCGTTTGAATGGCATTCAAAAGGCCACGAGTTCGAATCTCGTTAGCTCCACCAAAAAAATATGGCACCTTTACGGTGCCATATTTTTTTGGTGAATAATGAGTATGAGAACCGTCGAGTTCGTGGTGGCAACGACGAAACGCTTATTAAATACGAATGCCGCCCCACTTGCCACCGAGGGCGCGACGGCGGCGATGCCGCCGAAAACGAGCCTTTGCGTTAGCAAAGCGAGTAATAAGGCAGCAATCGACGCCGAGCAACCGCCTATCTCGTTAGCTCCACCAAAAAATATGGCACCTTTACGGCGCCATATTTTTTGGTGAAAAACGGGAAGGCGAACCTATTTTTGCTCCGCAAAAATAGCAGTTCGCGGTGGCAACGACGCGCTCATTAAATGCGAATACCGCTCAACTCGGCACCAAGGGCGCGACGCGTTAAGCGAAAGCAACAGTGTTGCTTTCGTAGTCAAAGCGGACCGCGATTTATAATCGCGGGCAGGGGCCGAAGGACGCAACAAGCGATAGAAGCAAGTCTATGCGAGTTCGCGAGCAAAGACGGCTTAAGAGCGCACGTTGCGACCGAGCGACCGCCGTCTCGTTAGCTCCACGAGCATAAGAATCGTCGAGGTATCCAGTGGCACTTATTTCGTTTGGTTTTTTCTTTATGTCGTCGGTTTATGCCGCAAAAACCCGGCATAAGGACAAAGTATGTAAGGCTGATTTGACAAAAGGCAAATCAAAACTCACCGAAAATCATCGGTGGGTAGTTTCATTAAAAATTAACGCCTACAGTTTTTATTTAATTTTTTGATGATACTTCAAAAAACTATTAAGTTGATAAAGCGACTTTAATTCCAAAAGATCATCTATCGTTATAAATTCATCGGTAAATTCTCCATTTAACTTTTTATAGTAACCTTCTCTTTTCATTCCTTCCGTATCTGTCAGAAAAATCACAGTGTTTATTTTTGCTTTTACAAAGTTTTCTTCTGTAGTGAAGCCTTCTTCGCCACGCTCATACACCCACGGATGATAGACTATGTAGTTTTCATCCAAAAATTCTTCAGTCAACATAGCGTTGATATTTTCTGTTTCAAAAGCCCATATCACCGCAAAATAAGCGGATTTACTCGGATTGCGGCGCATAAAGTTACCTGCAAAAACAAGTTTGCGGTTAATAGCCTTGATATTACCGGATTTATCATATTGATAGCAAATTCCATCCTCCTTTACCCAAGCACTCAATTCGCCTTTTAATGATTCCACTCTATCCTTGGATATTTCGAACCCGCCTTCTGCTTTCGGCGCAAGCAATATTTTCATTCCGTAAACTTCGCAAAGCGTATTATACTCATTAGGAGCAACTTTCCATTGTTCTTGTAATAGTGTTTCAAGTTCCTTTATGGTCATGGATTCGTATTTGGCTTTTATCGGATCCACTTTTTCTTTTTTCTTACCAAAATTAAACAGTCCCATATAAAAAATCTCCTAATTTCTGCCAAAACGACTGCTATAACTTTTACGACAATTTGGGCAAGTCACTGACCCTACTGAAGATGTGCCGCCGCCCACCCCTACACTTTGTTTAACATTTTGAATTACCTTCCCGCAATATGGACATTTACGATGAAAAGTAACACGCGAACCATCGTCACTAATAATTACGGCATTTTCAGCCCAAGCCATTTTTAACATTTTTGATAGCCTCCTACATTTTTTATAAAATCTGAAAACAAATAAATAAAATATCAAGCGCTTTCAGAAAATATATCATTAGTAAGATTTTATCATACTTTATCCTACTTGTCAAGCATTTATGCTATTTTTGATATAATAATAGAAAATATTTTTATAGAGGAATAAATGAAGCCTTTGAAAGAAAAAATAAGTATAACTATAGATAGCGATTTACTTAAAGAATTAAAAATAGCCGCCGAAAAAGATGAACGTTCTTTATCGCAGTTAATAAACTTAATTCTACGCAAATATATCAAATCTGAAAATGATTTTAAGCAATGATGACATTTACTGCGTATAATACCCCCTCTACCCCCAAAAATGTGCACCCCTTGCGGGTGTTTTTTTTCGTGACGAAATAACTGTGATTTTTATTTTCAGAATAAATTGAGAAAAAACAGGCGGTTTTCCCTTTACAAATCTTGCCGTATATAGTATAATAAATACGACTAAGGGCATTTAACTCAGCTGGGAGAGTGTCTTCTTGACGTGGAGAAAGTCAGGGGTTCGAGTCCCTTAATGCCCACCAAAAAAATATGGCACCGTAAAAGGTGTCATATTTTTTGTGCGTACGGGACACCGAACCCACGAGGCGATAGCCGAGTGGGTTCGCGGTTGCAACGACGAAAAAGTTTTATGTAGAAAAAGTTTGACTTGCAACCAAGAAAGCGAAGCGACCGCCGACCCCTTAATGCCCACC
>CANQUR010000137.1 GCA_947627075.1 uncultured Clostridia bacterium | reverse complement strand
CGTCTTCATTATCGTCTTCATCGATATTCAATTTATCCATAAAATCCAATATTTCTTTTCTCTTTTGCGCCAAATAAAGTGTACTTAAAAATTCTCCGCTCGTCTCATCTTTTTCTTCATCATCCTTATCGCCATTATCCTTTTTGCCATAGCCATTGTCATCAACAAATTCATTCAAACGATCAATAAGAGCTTGCCTTCTTTTTTCCAACGAATCGGCATCATCCTGTTCCAATTGTTTAGGTTCCAATTGTTTAGGATAACTATAATAATTTTCGCCATCGTAAGTTACAGGTGAAGTCTTTACGATCTTATCTAAAATATCAAGAGCTTCGGAATACTTCAATGAAAACTCTTTTTGAATTTGCGGCATGGTTACCTTTTGATTCTTTTTTATAAAATCCAAAATTTTCTCGTTCATCGTCACTCCTTAAAACTCATAATGCGAGTTCCTTTTCTTCTTTTCTTGTAAAACATATATAAAACGTTTTTCAAAGGGATTTACATTTCCTTGATATTCCTTTTCATCACTTGACTCGAACTCGGAATATTCTTTGCATAAATAATAACGCTCGAGTTTAGACAAAAGTACATATCCGGAATTTGCCTCCGTAATAACACATTCACCCGTCTCAAATCGTGCCAACCTACTTTTTGGCATAAGCGGAATCGTTTCGAGCTGGTAATTGTCAATTTCGATGTTCTTGCCGTTAAGAGCGGAAAGCGGCGATATTCTCGTTATTTGCCCGCACTCTTTTGAAAATTCCTCGAGCGTCGCAGGGTTGTTCGACCCGAAAAACACGTGCATATTCAGATTGTCTCTTATAATTTCGGCTACCGCGCTACCGTAAACCGCATTAAGCTGTGCATAGCTCTGAAGGATAAGTATAAAGAATATGTTGCGACCTGCGCACGCCGATATGACCGTTTCAAAGTCCTTCAACGCCGGCATATTGGCGAATTCATCAAGTATAAAATAGAATGGAATTTTTCGTTTGCCCTCCTCTTGCGCATTCGCATGCTCAATAAGCAACTTATAAGCATCTTGAATGAACATGCTTATAACGGTGTAATGCACTTTTAACTCATCCCTGTAACAAACAAACAATGCTATCGGCTCGTCTCCTGTCAATATGTTCATATCGAAAGAATTGCAGCTTGTTATAAGGCGCATAGCACTCTCTCTGAAAACAGACATTTTAGATGAAAATATGCTTGTTATACACTGCCGAGTTGTTTTTGCATAAACGGGAATTGTGGCTTTTGCTATTTGATAAGCCTTAGATGAATGTGGCCGCTCGGTAAAATAGCCGTCGTCAAAATTGTCTTCGTCTACATTCAACCGAGTCATAAGCGAAATAATGGTAGCAAACGAAAATGTATCTTCGGAAATTACCGATCTGCTATCTTTGACAAACTCGGGACGACTGTCTTCTAACATCGCCCATAAATATGCCTTTAACAACTCACGTGCACTATCTTCCCAATAAGGATCTTTTACATCAATTGTCGGAACAACGATCAAAGCCATAGCATCGATATCGTTGCCTACTTCGGTAAGCATGATGCTCTTCCACCTCTCTAAATCGTTATCAAGGTCTTTTTTTCTGCTGTAAATCTTGCCGTTAAATTTATTCTTTGGTCCGGTTTCGGTATCCACTACTTCTACATGATCATAAAGATTAAATACAGATTGATATTTGCGAAATATAGGCGTCAACGGATTCCAACATTCACTATGCTGATAGTCACGAAAATTGAGTAGCAGTACCTTGTATCCTTCATCACGCAACATCGTGGAGGTTTTACGATAAAGTTCACCTTTGGGATCGGAAATTAGCATACTCTTTTTGTTCTTTGCTTTAGCAAAGGCGAAAATCTGCGGGATAACAAACGACGTCGTTTTTCCCAACCTCGTGGCGGCAATGACGCCGGCGTGTGTATCGCAATTTGAATACGTTTGTAAAAGTCTGCCGTTTACATAACGACTGGCTTTAAGGATACCTCGCACTTCATGATTTGGCAAATCGTCATAATAAATACTGTTCGGAAAAGTGTCTTCCATTTCTTTATACGAATAGTATCCAATATTCTCATACCCACTCAATAAATTATTGTATGTATTATTCATTCTCTATTCTCCCAAAATCCATATTTATTACTATTGCTGTACTTATTAAAATACGGTTGCAGCATATCATTGTTTATTACTAACTTGCTTGTATCGCTCCCGCTGATTAAATCGGTTATAATCGATGCCATCGTATCGATACTGTATTCAATAAACGGGCCGGAAACAATTTCCTTTGAGATAGTGACCTCGTCTATAGCGTATATCTTGCGCTTTGACTCAATTATATGTTTTATCAGCTGAGTTTTAGCCAATTTCGAAAATTCCTTTACGGTTATAATATCACAATATTCCTTCAGTATCTTGGCATTCCCCTTGTCTGCGAAACAAATCGGCAAAATACTTGAAAGATCCAAAGTAGTGCTCGGTCTATTTATCCTGCTCTTTGAACGTTTATCGCTTCTTAAGAACTTGGAAACCTGTTCCAATGTCCTTTGCCTTATATCTCCCTTAAAGAATAGAAAGTAGGAATTAATAGCCGATTCTTCATTACACAGTCGAATGAAAATATTATTCAGTGTCGGTTCAAAGTCACTGTCATTCAAATCGGCAATGTCTATGCGCTCAAAGTTTGCATTTTCTATACTGTTTTTTATCGCCTCGGAAAAATAATTCAACACGACACTACTATCCGAAACTATACAAAGCGGACGATATTCGCTTTGTTGTCTCAAACGCATAATTCGTAATTTTTCCATAAGCTTATGTGAATATTCCGACAATATCGGATCTTTCACAAGTATATCATCCTTTACTTCCGGATCGTTGGCTTTAAGTTTAAGCGGCAACGAACAAACGTCTTCAAACAAGTCCTTATTGCCGGATAAAACATATGCTTCCTTATCTCTCTGACTTAAAATACTACTGAATATGAGCCTTGCATATGGTTTGGAATATATTTCACGTTTGATTTTACCTTGATTAAAAGCTTTTTCGATCAAGTTAATTTCGCCATAATTTCTACCGCTGCAATTGCCATAAGTACTTATTACCATGCTAATCAAAGAAGAATTACAAGTCCTTTTAAGATTCTCATTAAGGGCAGTAAGGTATCTGTCCCTGTTTGGGTCTTCGGGCGCATAATAAAGCATTGCCAGCAGTCCGGTTATATCGTTCCAATCGGCAGCCTTGCTCAACCTTTCCATTGCTTTGCCATGATCCTTATCGTACAATATTCCTTCGGCTTGCAATATGCCCAATGTATAACATATCGCTATATTTCCGACATTCGCTGCGTTAACTAAACAGTCACATACAGCAGATTTTGCGGAATTCCTATCCATCAACGGCTCTAAATCGTTTAACATTAAAAAGGCTTTATGTTTTAATGACAATACTTCGTCAACCTCTCTATCTATGTTGATATTTTGCGATAGCAGTTCATTATATTGCTTGATGCGGCAGTACCTACAATAATCGCCTTCATTTCTTATTTCCTCTACCTCACGGCGCTCGATAAGTCTATTTAGCTTGTGTGTCGATTCCGTAGATAACAAATATATATTGCAATATGTACTAAAAAGCGGTTGTTTGTTGTCTATAAACCTACCTACAATGATCTCTGCCATAAAAAATGTTTCGAGTGCTTTTTCTTCCATAAATGATAACATATTACTTTT
>CANQUR010000136.1 GCA_947627075.1 uncultured Clostridia bacterium | reverse complement strand
CAAACGAAAATTCGCCCACAATGAACCAACCTATAACGCATGCCAACGCTCCTTTAAGGGCGTCGAGCACGAGAGTCAGCAACCCTATCCCGAAACCATAATTTCGGAACATATTCATTGCGCCCGGATTGCCGCTGCCGCATTCGCGAATATCGCTCTTTTTGAGCTTGGAAATAATGAGCGCATTGTTAACGTTGCCCAAAAGATAGCAAATTATTATAGTTACAACTATATATATAGGTCTCATTCCTCTTCCTTTTTGCTGTTGTAAACGATATCGAGCGGCGTACCCGAAAAATCAAACGCTTTACGCAAACTGTTTTCCAAATATCGTTTGTACGAAAAATGCAAAAGCTTTTCGTCGTTAACGAAAATCACTATTTTGGGCGGATTCGTCGCCGCTTGCGTCGCATATAGAATTTTGAGTCTGCGCCCGCTCGGCGACGGCGGATCGTTGAGCGCAACCGCCTCACGTATCACGTCGTTCAATACGCCCGTCGGAATTCTGCGCGACGCGTTTTCGTAGACCGAGTCGATAATGTCGAATATCTTGTCCACACGCTGCCCCGTCAACGCCGAAACGAAAATGGGCACGTAATAACTCATAAACGCCAGCTTATTGTCCAAATCCTTTTTATATTGTTCGATCGTGTGGGTATCCTTGTCCACCGTATCCCATTTATTCATGACGATGACGCACGGTTTACCCTCTTCGTGCACCATTCCGGCTATCCTAACGTCTTGCTCCGAAATTTCTTCGGACGCGTCGAATACAATCAATACAATGTCCGCGCGTTTTATTGCCGCTATCGAGCGCATGACCGAAAAACTCTCCACCGAATCGAAATCTATGCCGCGTTTGCGCCTTAATCCGGCGGTATCGATGACGGTATATTCCTTTTCGCCTCGCATTAGTTTGGTGTCTATCGCGTCGCGCGTCGTGCCCGCAACATCGCTGACAATGACGCGCTCGTAGCCGAGAATTTTATTTACTATGGATGATTTGCCTACGTTCGGTCTGCCGACAACGGCTATCTTGATTCCGAAAGTTTGCTCCTCTTCCATTTTGTCAAAATACTTTACAACTTCGTCGAGAAGATCTCCGAGCCCCTTAGCCTGTTCCGCCGAAATGGGAATAGGATCTCCGAGCCCCAAACCGTAAAAATCGTAGACGGCGTCGACTTCGAAATTGTCGAGTTTATTGACCGCCAAAACCACCGGCTTATGAGACGAACGCAAATAATCGGCTATATCTATATCCGATGCGAGCAAACCCTGCTTCCCGTCCACGAAAAACAAAATGACGTCGGCAAGTTCAACGGCAGCCTCCGCCTGCTTGCGAATGTGCGAAAACATTACGTCTTTGGAATCGTAGTCCAAGCCGCCCGTGTCGATAAGCGTAAAATTGTATCCGCACCATTCCGCGTCGCCGTAAATTCGGTCGCGCGTAACGCCCGGCGTGTCCTTTACTATGGAAATTCTTTTGCCGCAAATTCTGTTGAAAAACGTTGATTTGCCGACATTCGGTCTGCCGACCACTGCTACAAGCGGTTTACTCATACTAACTCCTTCTGCTATTGTATCATAATTCTTCCCGTTTGTCCATTAAAAGTACCCCCCTCTCCGAAATCTTCCGATTTTGTAACCGATTATCCTTGTTTCTCTCCGCAATAGCCAATAAAAAGCCTAACGCCAAAAGCCGAAAGAACAAAATCTCTCGGCTTTTTGTGTGCGCTCTATCAAGCTGATTATTTCATTTTTTTGTTATAGTAATTCTGTCGCCATCGCATATCCCATCTAAGACAGTCCATGTACTAAAAGATTCAACACCGCTTGCATAACTACAAAATGTTTTTTCAAACCATTTAGTTGTACTGTTTGCATCATGGATACTTATTTTGCGCCCTTTGTCCTTCATTTTTGCATGTTGTCGAAGAACTGAAAAATCAAGAATTATCTTATCTTGTTCTACGCTTAAATATAACTTTTCCAAAAAAATTTTTGCGGAAAAATTGTGGCTCCCTTTTTTACTTTCGTTATTGCAAAACTTCTTTACGCACTCGACAGTATCTACTAAACTCAAAAACAATAAAAGCGGCTTTCTTTCGTCGATTATAACTTTATTTATATTATCTGCAAAATCATCGGATATTGTTTTTGCCAATTGCAAATATTTTTCTTCTATTTTATATATATTGTGCTGAGCAATAGCAAGGCAAAATTTTTTAAGGCTTTTAAGCTCTTCCCCTAATTTGTTCGAGCGATATAATTTCAAAAATTTGCCCGACAAACTGTTAAATACTAAAGTCCCACCAAGAATGCCGTGGTCTGACTTTTCTTTATTGTTATTCTTTTTGTATTCTATGGAATATTTAAAGTAAAGTTCAATTAAATTATACGTGTAAGCAAAGTCCTCAGGATGTTTGCATGAATATTTGTTCAAACAACTTAATTTATCTTGATAGATGTCCTGTAAAAGATATCTCTTAATTTTAGCATCTTTGCGTAAATTCAAATTTTCTTTAATTATATATTCAGACCCGTATCCATAATCATGATACAAAGAAGTTTTTAACCATAATTCTTTGTAATTATTTTCCATATATATGATGTTTTCAAATGGCATGAGAACTTTCCCCAACAAATATGTAACAACACTATGCTTCGCTCTATCCTTAGCTTGTTGATATACTTTCGGATCAAATTTACCATATGCTTTATCCCTCAGTAAGATATTCATAAATTTCCAACATTTTTGGGGAGAATTTATAAATTCACCTATCTTTTTAAATTCATTCCTCACATTTTCTTTATCAAGTATTTCGTTTATAAGTTCACTGAGCGATCTTAGATTTGTATCCATAGTATTTCCTCATTATTCAATCCGCTACAAACATTAGTTTATAAAAATTTTGCTTGTCCATTTTTGCCTCTCCATTAAAAAGTAAATGCCAAAAGAGATTAACTCAATTGGCATTTAGTATTAAATAAGTTCTATAAGCACAAGCATAAAATCAAAACAAGAATAAATAAAGGAAATCCTATTGCTATGCCGATCAGAAGATTTTTTTGAAGTTTTTTCATTTTTGCTTCTTTATTTGCTTCTGTAATCTTAGGATCTTCAATATCTACTGTAAACGACGGATCTTTCTCATGAATTTTATTGCCAATAGAGAATGCTATTTCTCTGTTCCTATTCCTTGATTCGGCAGTTATCCCCTTATTATCAATTAAATATTTGCGTTGCAAATAAATCATTTTCCAATAAATAAGTTGATCATCGATTTTTATGATATTTTCGAGACTTTCGATAAAACTAAGCGCCATTTTCGCGAATAAATAATACGTTTTTCCTATATTATCGGATGAAATGCCATATCCATTGGTTTTTAGAGTATATACAAAGTTGGTTCCGTACATTTTGAATAAATCGTCACACATGTGAGCAATTATTTCTTTATTTTCTTCTGACTTGTCAACATTATAGTTGTCATCAATAACAGATATGCTGTTGCAAAATACATCGCAAATTTGTTGTCTCTTATAAATATCCTCGTCTATCATAGATAATCTTGCCTTGCCGTATGCGCTATAAAAAATAGCCTCAATGTTTGTAGGATCATTTTGCTCAACGAGATTGTAATATTTTTCCACTTCTTCCCAATCTTGTTTTTGCTTTGCTCTCCTTGCATTTGCAAGATACTTTTCCACAAAAGATGAATTATCGACTTTTACCGTACCTTGTACATCTACGGT
>CANQUR010000135.1 GCA_947627075.1 uncultured Clostridia bacterium | reverse complement strand
TATTCATAACGATCATATATACGCCCTTTTTTCTACATTCGCGTGCTATGTCGCCTATCTTTCTTCCCAAATCGCCATTGAAATCAATGTCTTTAAGTATAAATAACACGTATGGCAATATATTATCCGCATTTTTAACGTTATATTCCAAAATAGTCTCACAATCACTGTTATTTAGAATATCGCTCCTATCTTTAATTTCGGATATTATGCGCGATACAGTCTTTCTCATTTCACCGTCATCCGTGGCTACCGTATCGAGTCCGTTCATAACAAACATGTTTTTATCACAGCACTTCTTAACGCATGACATTATATTCCCGAGTTCTCCGCTTAAAGTTGCGGAATACATCGATACTACTCTCTTATCATGCCCAGGATAAGATAATAGAAATCTAATGACTATACACCTTAACATATCCCACAATCTCTTCTCTTCGGAACAATTTTTGGAATATGTTATAACCATGTGCTTGTCTTCGATTGGATCCAACTTAAAAACATTGCGATTTTTCGGAAGAACAACTTGACGGGAATATGTCGGAAATTGGACTGTTTCCGCATCATCCAACTCAATCCCTATAGGTATTTCTATAGTCGAATAATCGGATGACATTATAGGTTTTTCAGGAATTCCTCCTATCATCTCAATTCTCTTTTCCATATTTTCAACTTTTTCGACCAAGTCATCAATCTTTCGAATTGCCAAAAAGTCATTTTTCTTTTCCTCATCTCTAAAAGCGGTGAGTGTCGATTCTTTTTGCTTTTGCAATTTCGATAATTCCTCATTTTTACGTGCCATTTCATTTATGTGCTTTGAAATAAGACTATCAAGGTTCTGATGTATATCTTTTATAACGGCATAATTCTTTCCGAGTTTCTGTAATATCTTTTCCTTTTGTTTGCTTACCTTATACGAATCTATACTCGAAATCCCCGATGCAAATTCGTCGTAATTGTTTTTCAATTCATGTATAAAGTTTTCTTCGTCATATTTAGGTTGCACAGAGGAAAACGCCGTGCGAAAATTCTTTGAATTGGGATACAAAAGTTCCTCGGTTTGAATTAGACGATCGACGATTTCCGAAACATTCTCAAATATTTCCGTCACCTTTCGTCTTGTCGTATTTTCAAGGTCAAGCGAGCGTATTGCCGCTATCTCATTTTCTATTTTTTGGATCTCTGAAGCAAATAGTTCTTTTTTCTCGTCCTTTCTTTTTTCCAAATCGAAGATTTCGCGTATATCTTCCTTAATCATAATTCACTCCTTTTCAATTTTAGAAGGGATCCCTCAAAGAATCTATGAGGTCATACGTTTCTATTCCACAACATAACATATTACCAAACATTGCAATTGTCGCAGCCACCGTATGAACTACAAACATAAGCAAGAGGAAACAAAATATTCCGAAACTAAACGTATGTTGACAAACAATAACCGTGGAATATATAAACGAAACCAATAACATTGTTCCGGCTACTGCTATCGACGGAGCAGCGCCTATTCCTTCGTCTGCAAATCCGAATCCTATTCTGTCCACAAAACCGGTAATGAGTGCGACAACTATCATCATGCACGGCAACGTCCATAATAGATGCCACATACTGTAAGAAAAGGACAGTTCGGCAATATAACCCACAAAGCCGAAAAACGTCGCCAATATAGCAACCCACAATGCAACGCCCATTTTGCGTCCAAAAGCTTTCCAATTCCATTTTTTCATATTTATGGACAATTTGTCGTTATAAGATGGGTCAATGTTGTAGAAGTTGTCAACTTCTGCCAAAAACTCAGACAAATGTTCAAATATAACCATTAAAATGAATGAAAGTACCACATAAAAAGCCGTCCCCACATTACGTGGCATATCGCAAACAAATATTGCCCCAATTATCTCGAAAGTCAAAAGCCCCATAAAGACAAATTTCCAAATCCTTGAACCTCGACCGAAATAAAAAAAAGTAGTAGTCATAAAAGCAGAATGAACAGAACATATCACAGGGACAAATAACAGCATATACCACTTATTTAACAGTAACAACTGCGGAATAGCAGTCGCCGCCAAAACCAACGTTATGATTGTAAAATATATACTGTTTATAATAACATTTTTGCGTTTTTCCTTCTGTTCCTTTTCCCTGCGGATATTCTCTTTCTGCCTAGCTATACGTTCTCTTTCCGCTTTTTTATCATATTCAATCTTCAGCTTATCCGAAAGAGCTTTAAACTTCAAATAAAGTTCATCTGCATTACGGTATCACGACAAAGAGCGCAACTTGTCTAATATTTCCAAACTCTTATTATAATCAATTTCTTTTTCATTGGTCGTGATTATTTTATAGTACTTGGTAAGCTTTCCAATATTATCTACCTTGTCATTCAAATATTCGAAGGCGCCTTTTTGAGTAATACCCTCGCCGTTATACATATCGTTATGCCAATAACCATAATAATATGTGAGATTCGAAATATAAATAGCCAGTCCTTTTCCTTCACGCAAACCGTTTTTATATGAACCTATGTATACAAAGTTCTTATCTTTTCTTACGCCCAAACCCGTATAGTCTTGTTCGTAAAACTTTTTAACCTGCTTAAAACGCTCAAGCGTTTCATTGTATTTTTGTTCAGCAATACTACCTTTGAGAAAAAGATTTTTTTCCAAAAGCTCTTCAAACTCAGCAAGTCTTTTTTCTATCTTCAGAACGTTAGGTAACGTACAAGCTTTATCAAGTGTTCCCTTTATATCAATATTTTTTATACTAAAATTAAGCACATCATCGGGAAAATTAAAGTCTGACAAGTCGAGCGAAAGCAACTCGAGATCAGATTCGAATGTGATACAATATTGATCTATTATTGCATCACTGTCGGACAGATCTTTAAATATCGCGCCAAATGTCTTATCATATTGGAGATATTCAGATTTCTCATCGGCACTTATACATTGTTTCTCATTGTCACTAAGCGAATGAAAAGCAAGATTCATTTCACGATAAAGTTGCTCGTATTTTTTCACTTCGCGCGACTCAAATTCCTTCGGATCAACCTTTTTTATCTTTCTTAAAGGTTCAAGGAATTTTCGAAGTCTTTCCAAATTTAACTCAATCTTACCGTCTAATATAATATTCTGTACAGTAAAATCGAGAGACTTGTCAATTTCAAATAGAGTTTTCATTTTTTTGTCCTTTATTACCCTTTTTAATAGAGATATTATCTCTATACAAGTATATAGAATAAAATATTCTATATATCCTTTATAATCTTTCAAAATATATTTTATATTTAATTAAATATAAAGTCAAATGATTTGTTAAATATAAAGTTAAATGTTTCGCTTTATATTACGGAAAAAACGAAATTTTTTTATCTTTCGAAATACAAAAATGCACCACGAAGTATGTCGAGGTGCATTTTTAATTCGCCATATAATCTTAATTTTATATTATTAAAGCTGTTCGAGCTTACCCGTAAAGTGACGCAACACAGGCGCCTCTTCAACGATTTTAAGTCCTTTAATTTTGCTTGCCGATTTCTTAACTTCGATAAGCGCGTCTACTATTACATCCAAATGCGCCCTCGTATATACCCTTCTGGGGATGCAAAGGCGAGTAAATTCAAATTTAGACTCCTGTTCCTTATGCGTAACCGGATCACGGTCAAGCATATAAGAGCCGATATCGCATCCTCGGATACCTGCCTCGATATAAAGCTGGACCGCAAGCGCCTGCGCGGGATATTGATACCAAGGTATATGAGGTAACATCTTCTTTGCGTCAACGAAGATAGCATGACCGCCTACCGGCGTTTGATAATCGATACCCGCC
>CANQUR010000134.1 GCA_947627075.1 uncultured Clostridia bacterium | reverse complement strand
ATAAAACTTTCTCCGTCGAAATACTCAAACTCTTTGAGATAGTATTTCTTTGTTTCACTTTCTTCTTTTGGCATTTTCTTTGCCTCCTTGATTAAATTAGCCTTTCGGCAGGGGCAAAGTAGCATTGTTCGGTAGTAATGCAGTCTATATAAAAACAATATTGTGGAAGTCAACGACCTTTCTTTTTGCTGTTCCATAACGAAAAAACTATTGCCGTAAAAATGGCAATAAAAAAAGCCGGATATTTCTATCCGACCTAAAGTAAATATACAAATTTTAAGCGACAGTTTTTTCACGTTGACTTCTACGAGAACTGTGCTACCATAGCCACCACGAAAGGCCTTAATCAAGGGGGCATAACATAATAAAACGCTCCGAGGTTTCCCGAAGCGTCTTATCTTATTTCGTAAAATTACCGCGACTATCTCGCTTTTGAGTTATCCAACCGGTAGGTTCAGGCGGAAGAATTATCTGCGTTTGAAAAGCTACTCCGGCGACACCATTTACAAATAAATAAAAGAACCGCGTGTTCAAACGCGATTCTGTGTGGCGGAGAAAGAGGGATTTGAACCCTCGCTCCGGTTTAATCCAGACTACTCCCTTAGCAGGGGAGCCCCTTGAGCCTCTTGGGTATTTCTCCAAACCTAAAATATATTAGCATATAAAACAGGCTTTGTCAAGAGAAAAAGCGCATGAGGGCGAAAAAAAGGCAATCAATTTTGCGATAAAGGGGGGCGTACGTTCAAACAAAGCGCATTATGGAAATCAACTTTTATTATCCGTAGAGTTTACGGGATTTCCTTCCGAGGTCGCAGACGCCTCGGTAAAAGCGCTTCCGTACAAATCGTTACGATTTATGAGACGTTTCAATTTGAGCGGATAGATGAGAAGGTTAGCTACAACTATGGAAATGATGACTTGTAGTGAGTTTCGCCATAAGCTCATAAGAGCCGAGGCAAGTTGAGCGGTCGGATCGCCCGAGTTGCCATACCAGCCGAGCGCCTTTGCCATAAAATAGCCGCCCATCATAACGAGCCCGCCGATGAGCATATAAGCAGCTTCGATAGCTATGGTCGCTTTACCGCTTTTTTTCGGAAGGCAGAAGCGGATCAAAAGTCCCACAATAAGCCCTTCGAGTCCGTGGAAGGCGAGCGAAAAGAGCATAGTAGCGGGATAAAGATACAGATCTGCGAGCATTGTACCTATTCCGCCGGCGATCATTGCGGCGATCGGATCCATAATGGCTGCCGTAAGAAAGATGATCGAATCGGAGAGGTTAGTATAGCCTCCGCCTACGGATGGGATCTGAATGACTATTGTAGCGACAGCCGTGAGGGCAGTCATCAAAGCCGTATAGACGAGCCACCTTGTTTTGTTTTTGATTTTCATTTTTACTCCTTTTTTGGGCGAAAAAAATCCTTTTCGCGCGAAAAGGAAACCAAGTACGCAAGGCAAAAAGCCTTGCTTATATAGTTTTCTTTCCCATTCAGACTTTACTGGCGGTTGCGGGATCTCACCGCATCGGCTGTTGGGGCTGTTGGACTCGTCTTAAAAAAGCATTACCACCGGTATGGAATTACACCATGCCCAAAGAAAATATTTATTTATGCTGTTATATTAACACTCGAAAACCGATTTGTCAATAAATTGCAGTTGAAAAATTGTCAAATCTCGGTGAACCGTCGTGAAATGTAAATTATTTTATCGCTTTGGAAAGTCTGTTTACAAGGAATGTCGCAAGTATGATCTTTGCCGTGTCGGGCAGCAGATAGGGTACCACGCACATCATAAGCGCAGAGCCAAGCCCTATGGCTCCGGTGGAGCCGGCATACGCTATCATGAACCACGCAGTTCCGAACGCATAACAAACGAGTAGACCGATAATCATGGAAATGGGCAAAAATACCTTGTTTTTGCGATACAAGCCCTCAAAAGCCCACATAATAAGCCCCGTAAAAATAAAACCTATTATATATCCTCCGGTCAGCCCCAACAATATGCCGACTCCTCCCTTAAAGCCGGAAAATACGGGGACTCCGACTAAACCGAGAAGAATATAGATTATTATCGCCGCCGTTCCGCGTTTTCCACCCAGCAATCCCATGGTCAAGAACACGCCGAAGGTTTGCATAGTAAAGGGGATGGCGGTGGGAATGGATATCCAAGAACAAACCGCTATGATCGTTGCAAATACAGCTATATACACGATATCTAAAGTTTTGCTTCTCGTCATAAAGTCAATCTTTTATTTTTATGCTGATCTCTCCCGAATAGAGGTGGTCGTTTATGCCGTTATCATATTGCACGATGAGTCTATAATCGTCATCTACACCTACGACTACGGCTTTTTTTGTATCGGTCGCCGTTATAACGGCAACGTTTTTTCCTATTGCGAAATTTCTTTCGCGATATTTTTCGGTACAATCGATATTGTTTTTGTAATAATTCATGAATCTGTTCAGGATCTCTGCGGCAAGTTTATTTTTTCCGCCCGTATCCGTAAGATTTACATGACCGGCGATGTCTTTAATTTCGTTTGGGAATCCGTTTGACGGTTCGGTGACATTTATACCTATCCCCACAATGGCATAGTCCATTTTGTCCGACCCGTTCAAGAAGGATGACTCGGTCAATATCCCGCAAACTTTTTTACCGTCTACAAAGATGTCGTTTACCCATTTGATGCTCGCTTTATCGTCGGACAAAGCCTCGATCGCTTCGCAAACCGCAACGGCAGCCACTGCAGTCAATTTGACCGTTTCGTTGGGCGCTAATTGAGGACGAAGCAATAAGCTCATATACAATCCCGAATCGGAAGGAGAGAAAAAGCTACGACCTCGGCGACCTTTGCCGCCTGTTTGAGCCTTTGCCAACACGACATAGCCCTCATCTTCGCCCGAATATGCCTTGCTTCGAGCATAATTGTTAGTAGATATCAATTTCGGAAATACATCTATGCGTAGATCCCGAGTGTCGTCGTTTAAGTATTTATGAATACCTACGGATGACAAGCTGTCGGGATTTGTCAAAAGGCAATAGCCTTTTTTGCGCAAAGCCACAATTTCATGACCTTCGATTTTGAGTTCTTGCATTGTCTTCCATACACCGGAGTGAGTCAATCCCAGATCCATTGCAATGTCATCTCCGCACACAAATTCGCCTTTGTGTGCCTCTAAATACGATAATACTTTTTCCTTTGTTTCCATACTTCCCTCACCGATTATAATAGCATATCGCGTCAAAAAAGTCAATCGTTTTTATATAAAAGGTTGCAATTGGATTTTTATTACGTAATTATTACAAATTTTGTAAAAAAAGTATTGCATATCCGCGTTTAATGTGGTAAAATAAAATCAATGACTGACGAAGAATACGAGTATTTATTTCATCAAGGCACTCTTTACAGCGCGTACGAATTTATGGGCTGTATTTTGGGCAAGGAAAAGTCGGTTTTCAGAGTGTGGGCGCCGCGCGCGAATCGAGTGACGCTTATAGGTGATTTTAACGGTTGGAACGAAGCCGATCTGAAAAGGGTCACGGCAAACGGCATTTGGGAGATCGCGATAGACGGAGTCACAAAGGGTCAGGAGTATAAGTATGTTGTCTATTCCGATTCGGGCAGACATTACAAGTCCGATCCATATGCAAAGCAGACCAACACGCGCGAATATACGAACAGCGTGGTTTCGGCGCATGATTTCGTTTGGACGGACGACGAATATATAGCCGCTCGAAACAAAAAAGACATTTTTTCTTCGGCAATGAACATTTACGAGGCGCACATAGGCTCTTGGCGAAGGGACGTAAACTCTTACAGACAATTTGCGGATAAGGCGGCGCCGTATCTCAAAGATATGGGCTTTACACATATCGAGCTTATGGGCATAAGCGAATATCCTCTCGACGACAGTTGGGGATATCAAGTTACGGGCTATTTT
>CANQUR010000133.1 GCA_947627075.1 uncultured Clostridia bacterium | reverse complement strand
GTAATATTCTCTTTCTCCGCATGAACACGACTTCCAGTGATATGAATCGTCATGCTCCCAATCCCCGAAGCTATGCGTATGTTCCTTTACATATCCGCAAACGGAACATTGGTCGCCGCTGAAACTGTGCTCGGCATATTCACTTTTTTCGCCGCACATACATTCTTTCCAATGCGCAACACTGTCATTAACCCATAAGGTGCTGAACACATGAGTATGCTCATCCGAGGGCTCATCAGGTATATCTGATTGATTTTTTTGAAACTGTTGATAATTATAATCTCTTATGAATGCTGTGCTATAAATATCGTTATCCGAAGAAATATAAAAAAAGTTAAGAAGTTGTCCTTTTGTAAGTCTTTTCCCATCCTCGCCAGCTAAATTACTCTCTTCGACAATACGTATGATTACTCCGTTATTTACATTATATGTACCTTTAGTATTCCCAAAAACGCGCTGACCGCTTCGTCCATCTTCATGAATATAAGAAAATGTACCGTCTTTTCTGAAAATATAAATACTACTGATACCATCTCCATTGCACCATAATGAGCAATCAAAAAGTTCATTGCGATTTAAGTTGCCACTCATTATGAAATAACCAAAAGAAAATAAAGATTCCGTATTAAAATATATCACTTGATTATTTTCCACAATGGTCATATCCATTTCGGCCAAAGCCAAATCTATGTCATAAGAGCCGTCATTATTGCTGTAAACTCCGAGAATATCAACAGTTGTATTGTTTACAGTAATAGAATCTCTATTAACTTGCAATTTGATTCCTTTTCTGTTGGCATATCCAGAACAAGCATAATACGTTCCCCTCCAATCATTTGCACTATTACACCCAATTAAGAAGCAAGTTAAACCGACAATGCTTAATAATAAGCAAATCAAAATAATTTTCTTTTTCATAAGAATATTCTCACAATTTAATATTTTCAATTATTTTTTTAAGGATCTTTATATGCTCGATTATATCCAAACGATTTTCTTCCGAATTCAAATAACTATGTAACGAAGCGCGTAAATTATCATCGACAACTTCCGCTTCCATTTTCCCGAAAACCGAACTTGACATGATGTTATTTTCTCTACCGTTGACTTCGATATCGTAAACCAAAAGCGATAATGTCGCCAAATCCAATGCTCTGGTCAATGTCGTTTCTTCGCTTTGACGTGAGATCTTTCCGTTTTTCGTGCGCCAAACCTTTACGCTCGGTTCAAATTTCTCGTTGCACCATTGAGCCTTTCCGAGCGAGATACCTATAACGTCGGAATTATTTTTGTGTTGTCCGTCGCTTAATGAATACTCGTTGATGACATAAACGGGTTTATGTTTGCGATTCATCGGTACCGCGGTGCGGTTGCATTTTTTGTTTGTTGTGTCCATTGTTTTTTCCTCCATAAATAAAAAAGTGCGCCAGCCGAAGCCAACGCACGAAAAACGCAAACTCCGACTGTCGCCAAACAATTATTACGCAGTACGGATAATAATTTCTCATATGCATAAATTGGAATTTGCATTTTTACCAAATTCTAATACATACAAGAAATAATTATTTAATTAAAATAAAAAACCCGTACTCCTCAAATTAGGGCATAATAATTGTTTGGCTATTATAATGTTTGGCTATTATAGTATAGCACAGCAAAACGTAAAAAGCAATGATTTTTAATAAATTTTTCCCATTCTGCGTTCGGATTTGTTATCAAATGGTGGTACCACGAAGGGGAGTTAAGAACCCCCTTGCGAGCATAACGAGCAAGGGGGTGAGTCCGTTTAGCCGAGCAAGCGTTAGCTTGCGTACGCCACGGAGCGAATGACCTCATGAAAGCCTTCACCTCCTTACAGGAGGGGAAGGTGGCACGAAGTGCCGGATGAGGTGGTATCTCGTGGCGTTCGTCACTACGCTCCTCGGTTGAAGAGGTGGTATCAAATAAGCTGTATGAAATCCTCACCACCGCCTACGGCGGAGCCTCCCCTTTTACAAAAAGGGGAGGCCTTGCTGACGCACGACAAACTTAATTCTTTTTTTGCAGGGGAAGCCTTTCATAAGTTGGCTATACCCTCACCACCTCGTTGCAACGTGGCGCTTTATGGACTGTTTTCTCACTTTGTTCGAAAACGAGTCCTTTTTTGCTTGTTGCTCGACTCAAAAATGCAAGCATTTTCGGGGACCCTCTTATATCGGAGCCTCCCCTTTTGCAAAAAGGGGAGGCCTTGCATATTGTCAATATTTGATCTTGAAGTAATTCAGAATGACTTTGAATTTGTCCTGTGCGGAGAGGCAGGTGTCGCGTAAGTACCCGCGCTCGCGCCCCCACTCCTTCAATCCGCGGTAGTAGAACAATTTCAACCTCTCGTCGATGATAAACGGCACAATGTTGTATTTTAGGCACTCCTTAAAAAGAAGCAACCGCCCGATCCTTCCGTTGCCGTCCTGAAAGGGATGTATACATTCAAAACGATAATGAAAGTCCAAGAGGTCGTCGAAAGACTTGTCTTTGTCCCTGTTGTATTCAAAGAGAAGTTCTTTCATTCTATCCCCTACTTCTTTGGGACTTGCCGTAGCCGTATCCCCGACGGTGTTGGGGAGTTTTTTGTAATCGCCGACGGCAAACCAAGACTTTCTTGCGTCGGTCGTGCCGTTTTTAAGGGTGCGGTGCAATTCCTTTATAAAAGCCTCGGTGATGGGCTTTTTCGCATTTTCGATAACGAGGTCGATACATTTGAAATGATTTGCCGTTTCGACAATATCGTCCACTCTTACGGTGCCGCCTTCTATCCCGATCGTGTTCGTTTCAAAAATATACCGCGTCTGATCGTGCGTGAGGCGACTGCCCTCGATATGATTGGAGTTGTAAGTCAGTTCTATTTGGACCTTATGATAAATACCGCCCGACAGCCTCGCGTTTTTTTCCTCGGTCAGAACTTCCAAAAGAGTGGTGGGAGTGGACCTTTTATTGATCCGATCGGGCTTTTGCGCGTCCTCGGGGATATTCCAGGTTTTTCCCGTCAGAAAAGCGCCGTCGATTTTTCCGAGCGCACAATAATTACGAACGCTCCGTTCGGACAAATCCCATTTCTTTGCCGTTTCGGTCACGGACAGATATTTCATTTTGGTCACCTCGCTTAAAGTATACCATATTATCGGCAAAAAAGCAAGATTTATCTCTGCTAAATAATATTATTTTTGCCGTTATCGGCAATCGGTATTCATACATTAATGCACAACACGAAAAACAGCCCGTCTTGTTGACGAGCCGTTTTACTGCTTTTACTATAATTCACAATTAGCCGTATTATTACAATTTGTCGTAATATCACAATTTGCCGTCGAGGATATCGAGCATTCCCGGGATCGGCTTCAAACTGCGGCGAAGCACTCCGTGCATTTGCGCAATGGCAACGCCGTAGTTGGTCATGGGAACGCCTTCCGACGCGGCTTTGCGAACGCGCGTACTCATTTCCTTCTCGTTGAGCATACAGCCTCCGCAATGGATAACGAGCGAAATGCCGTCGAGGCGCTCGGGAAATTCGGTACCTGATGAAAATTCGAAATTCAACTTCTTGCCGGTATAGTCCGCCAGCCACTTCGGCATTTTTACCGTACCTATGTCCTCGCATTGGCGATGATGAGAACAGCCTTCGGAAATAAGCACTCTATCTCCGTCATGAAGATCGTTCATCTTTGCCGCGCCGCGAATGAGCGACGGCAAATTGCCCTTGTATCGTGCCATAAGTATGGAAAACGAGGTGAGCGGAATATTTTCGGGCACGATCTTCGACACTTTTCCGAAAGCCTGCGAGTCGGTTATGACTAATTTGGGCTTGACAGCAAGATTTTCGAGTGTGCCACCGAGCTCACTCTCCTTGGTAACGACAGCCACCGCCCCACCGTCGAGGATGTCGCGAATGGTCTGCTGTTGCGGCATGATGCGCCTACCCTTTGGCGCCGC
>CANQUR010000132.1 GCA_947627075.1 uncultured Clostridia bacterium | reverse complement strand
ACACATGTGACATTCCATTCTGCTTCCGTAGTTAAATGGATATAACAGCCCCCTCCTAAGGGGCCGTTGTGGGTTCGCTAGCCGAGGCACGAAGTGCCGAACGCCACGAGCAGTAGGCGAGTATTCCCGCCGAGGAGTACCGATAGAGTACCGAAGAAGATAAACACATGTGACATTCCATTCTGCTTCCGTAGTTAAATGGATATAACAGCCCCCTCCTAAGGGGCCGTTGTGGGTTCGATTCCCGCCGGGAGTACCAAAAATTTAGCCCACCTTTATGGTGGGTTAAATTTTTGTACTTATGGAAAGTTTAGAAGCCTCTTCGCGAACATAGTGAGCGAAAGGGTTCGCTTAGCCGAGCAAGCGTCAGCTTGCGAACGCCACGAGCCGTAGGCGAGTATTCCCGCCGAGGGGTACCGATAGAGTTCCGAATCAGATAAACACATGTGACTTTACACTCTGCTTTCGTAGTTAAATGGATATAACAGCCCCCTCCTAAGGGGTCGTTGTGGGTTCGCTTAGCCGAGGCACGAAGTGCCGAACGCCACGAGCCGTAGGCGAGTATTCCCGCCGAGGGGGGGTACCACTAAACAAGCCTCACCGCTATGGTGAGGCTTGTTACCGTAAAATTCAGTATTTCACCTTGAAGTAATCGAGCCAAATTTTGAATTTGTCCTGTGCGGCGAGGCACGCGTCGCGGAGATATCCGCGCTCGCTACACCATTCTTTTAAGCCTCGATAGTAGAACAGTTTCAGTTCCTCATCGATAATAAACGGCACAATGTTGTGTTTTAAGCACTCTTTGAAGAGAAGTAACCGCCCAATTCTGCCGTTTCCGTCCTGAAAAGGGTGGATACACTCGAAACGGTAGTGGAAGTCTAATAGGTCGTCGAACGACTTGTCTTTGCACGAATTGTATTGAAAGAGCAATTTTTTCATCTTTTCGGCGACTTCTTCGGGACTAGCCGTGTACATATCTCCGACGGTGTTTGGGAGCTTTTTGTAATCGCCGACCATGAACCATGATTGCCGCGCGTCCGTCGTGCCGTTTTTCAATGTGCGGTGCAACTCTTTGATAAAGGCCTCCGTGATCGGCTTTTTCGCGCTTTCGATAACGAGGTCGATACATTTGAAATGATTTGCCGTTTCGACAATGTCGTCCACTCTTACGGGGCCGCTTTCGATCCCGATCGTATTCGTCTCGAAAATATATCGCGTCTGATCGTGCGTCAAACGGCTACCCTCGATATGATTTGAATTGTACGTCAACTCGATCTGAACTTTATGGTAAATGCCGCCCGAAAGTTTCGCATTTTTCTCGGCGGTCAGCACTTCCAGCAGCGTGGTGGGAGCGGTTGATTTTTTATTGATGCGATCTGGCTTTTGCGCATCCTCTGGAATGTTCCACGTCTTTCCCGTCAGAAAAGCGCCGTCGATTTTTCCGAGCGCGCAATAATTCCTAACACTTCTTTCGGACAAATTCCATTTCTTTGCCGTTTCGGATACGGACAAATATTTCATTTTGGTCACCTCACCATAAGTATACCACATTATCGGCAAGAAAGCAAGAATAATCACTATCAAAATTTAGTATTTTGCCGTTATCGGCAATCGGCATTGCGAATTTTACACCTTTCGATTTACACCCGCATTACACCCGAACAGAATGGAACAAGATAAATTATCGAAATTTTTGTACTTATGGAAAGTTTAGAACCTCTTCGCGGACATAGTGAGCGAAAGGAAATCAACAATTTTCCGCTTTTTTTCGCTTACGGCTTAATCCAGACTTGCGGCATTCCGTCCTCGCCGTAATACCAATACTTTTCGCCGTCCTTTGCCGTCCCTGCTATATACGGATCTTGCTGACTGAAATAGTATCTATCGGCAGAAGTAAAATAGTCGTTATCGCTATCAATCGCAATTTTACTCCACTTCTGTGACGAACCACCGTAATAAACGCTTGTAAGGTCACTGCAATCCCTGAACGCACCATTTCCTATGTTTGTTACGCTATCGGGAATAACTACGCTTGTAAGGTTACTGCAATAGGCGAACGCATGATATCCTATGCTTGTTACGCTATCGGGGATTGTTATGCTTGTAAGACTACTGCAACCATCAAACGCAAAACTTCCTATGGCCTGCAACTTGCTACTTTGTGCAAAAGTTACGGTTTGTAAGTTTTTGCAACCATCGAATGCATACATTCCTATACTGGTGATGCCATTATGCATTCTTATGCTTGTAAGACTTGTGTAACCATAGAACGCATAATCCTTAATTTCTGTAATCTTTTCAGGTACAATAAGTTCTTTAAGTTCACTTTCTCCAACAAACAACTTTGCCCCATTAATTAATGGGTTACAATCCCAGTCATGAAAATCTATATTAAGCCAGTTTTCTATACTATTTATGTACACCTCCTCTATGTTGTCACAGCCATTAAAGGCCATATCGTGCAAGGTCAATAAATTATCCGGAATAGTTACGGTTTTAAGACCACTACAACCATTGAACGCATGCTCTCCTATGCTTGTTACACTATTGGGGATTTCTACACTTGTAAGGCTTGTGCATTCACAAAACGCAAACCCTCCTATGCTCTGTAACTTGCTACCTTCCTCAAAAGTTATGGTCTCTAAGTTTGAGCAACCCTCGAACGCATATTGCTTTATCTCCTTTATGCCTTTCGGTATCGTAAGTTCGGTAAGCTCCTCATCTCCTACGTACAACTTTGCTCCATAACTTAACGGGTTAGAACCATAGAAACCATGGGTACCATAGTCTGCGAAGTTTATGTTAAGCCAATTCTCTATATTGCTTATATGTACTTCTTTCAAGTTAAAGCAATACTCGAACGCACCTAATCCTATGCTTGTTACGCTATCGGGGATAATTATGTTTGTAAGGCTACTGCAATCCATGAACGCACTATTTCCTATGCTTTGCAACGCGCTATCTTTAGCAAAAGTTACGGTTTGCAATTTAGTGCAACCATGGAACGCACCATCCACTATGCTTGTTACGCTCTTGGGAATTGTTATATTTGAGATGCCTGTGCCAGCGAAAGTCCCATATCCTATGCTTGTTATGCCCTCGGAGATAATTATGCTCTTAAGGTTACTGTAACCAAAGAACACATTATTCTTCGTAATGTCTCGCAAAATTGTAAGTTCTGTAAGCTCATTGCCTCCCACGTATAACTTCGCTCCGTTTGCTAATGGGTTGGCATACCCATTCTCGAAGTCTATATTGAGCCAACTCTCTAAATCGTTTATATGTACTTCTTTCAAGTTATAGCAATCATAGAACGCATCCACTCCTATGCTTGTTACTCCATCGTGGAAAGTCACGCTTTGCAAGCTAGTACAACCATAGAAAATATATTTTTTTATTTCAGTTATATCTTTAGACAACGTAAAGTGTGTAAATTCACGACCTTCCACGTATAATTTTACATAATTAGTCAAAGGGTTGCTTCTATAAGAACTTTCAAAGTCTATTTTGAGCCAACTTTCAATATCACCTATATGCACTTCTTCTAAATCTGTCAAACCATTAAAAGCATAATTTGCTACACTTCTCAACTTGCTTCCTTTGACAAATGTTATACTCTGCAAAGCTGAACAATCAGAAAATGCATATGAATCTATGGTTTCTACGCTACTTGGAATTGTTAAAGTTTTTAATTTTCGGCAATAATGAAACGCACCACTTCCTATGTTTTTTATGCTTTCTGGTATGTATACACTTGTTATGAATTTTGCCTCACTAAATGCAGACTTTCCTATTCCTACAACTTTTTTGTCTTCATAATAAGCAGGTATAACTACGTTCGGTTCATCTCCCGAGTAACTTTTAACTGAGTATGTTTGGGTAGTCTTATTTAAGGTAAATCTAAAGCCGTCTGTGCCTTTTTCGTATGTATAGCCACACTCCGTACACTGACCATTTGCGAAAGTATGGTCTGCATTAGG
>CANQUR010000131.1 GCA_947627075.1 uncultured Clostridia bacterium | reverse complement strand
GTTGCTCACTACCTCGATCGTTACCTCGCAACTCGATTCGCCCGCAAACACGGTGATGTGAGTCACTCCGACTTTCAGCGCGGTGAAATATGCTTGCGTCGACGAACCGTTTTTGCTCAATTTCGTTCGGTCGAATTCGTATCGCAGTTCGTCCGTTGGCGCGTCGCCGTTTTCGCCTATGAGAGTAGGACTCAGCGAAAATGTCTCCCTGTATGCCACGGTCATCGCTTGTTCGAGCTCGATCCTTTCGGTCTTTACGTCGGTCACCTCGAACGCAAATTCTTCGCTTCGTCCGCCCAGGGCGAGAGTTATCACTCCGTCGCCGCTGAATTTTGCCGTCAATTCGCCGCCCGCAAGTTCTACGCACTCGCCCGTCACCGCATAACTTATGCCCTCCGAGGTGGGACCGTCGCTCGTCTCGGCATAAAAGCGCACGGGGTATCGCTTGCCTGTCTTAAGCCCAATCGGTCCCTCGCCACTGCCGTCGTGTCGCTCGTCGCCTATGGTCAGCCACAAGTCGATTATCTCTTTTTCGCGCTCGCCCGTCACCGTTACCGTCGCCGTCGCAAATTGACCGCTTGCTTCGTGCGTCACCGTCACTGTTGCTTTGCCTTCGCTTATGCCGCGCAACACGCCGTTCGTTACCGTCGCGCAGTCGCCATCTATTTCATAGACCGCTCGCGCGTCTTGAGGGGCTCGATCGCTTGGCAGCGTGATCAGCCGATAGGATAGGGCAAGTTTTTCGTTTATGGCAAGTTCGAGCCCGCCTTTCAAAGTTTCGCCTCGCAAAAGAAGCTCGACGCCCGTCACTTTTACGTCGTGTATCTCGAGCACGAAGGTCGCTTCGACGTCGTCACATGAGATCGTGACAGTGTATTCGCCCGCTTTTGACGCGGAAACTTTGCCTTCGGAGTCGATCTCAAGCCCGTTCGTAGCCGAAAACCGCACTTCATCGGTCGCAAATTTGGGCAGAATTTCCGCGCGAATCCGTATGTCGTCCCCGACATATGCCGTTAGATCCTCGGATGGCTCGCCTTGCACGAAAACCGCATACTTTATGCTTTCCGCCTTAACCGAGGACACTGTTACTTTTAGGAGCGCGAAGATCGCGGGATCGCTCGCCGCCGTGACTTTTATAGTATATTCGCCGACGTCCGCCGCTTGGATAGTTATGGCGCCGGGCGTCCAAAAGTCCACGTTCAGCCCGTCGCTCACGGCAAATGTCAACTCCTTGTTCGTCGCGTTTTGCGGCATGAGTTCAACAGATAAGCTTGCGATCTGTCCTTGCGTAAGCCCTATTTCGCTCACAACTTCGCCGCCGAGCTTGAATTGGAGCGAAGTCACTTTGATCGCCGTCGCCGTCACCTTTACGACGCTTTGCACAGCCCGATCGTATGCCGAGATCGCCGTGATGTATGCCGAGCCTTCCTTTTTTGCGGTGATCGTCTTGCCTTCGACGGATATGCAGTCGGGATCGGACGAGTGAAGTGTGTATTCTTTATTCGTCGCGTTTTGCGGCATGATTTCGACTTCAAGATACTTCGATCGCCCTACGAAAATTTTTTCGGGCGCCGTTATAGATATGGATTGCACAGGCATTTCCACCACGTTGAAATCAAACGAGTCGTATAGATCCGTGTTGTATTCGCTGATTGCCGTCAATTTGACCTCGCCTGCACCCACAAAGGTGATCGTGTCGTCTTAGAGCGTCGCGAGCTCTTTGTTCGATAGGGCGTAGACGACTTGCATATATGTTGCGTTTTTAGGCGTGAATATCGGAAGCAACGTAATGCTTTCGCCCACATATACTTCGCGTCGAAGCTCTTGATCGAGCGCCGACAGCTTCAAATCGGTCGGCTCGATGACTTGATCGACGGGCACGTCCACAAGTTCGCCCACATCCGACGAATGTTGACCGGAGACCGAGCCCGGCAATAACGCCTCGACGCACAAAACCAATATGCACAATATAAATACGACCAAAACGCCGTACTTTAACGTGCGGCGAATTCTTTGTTTTTTATTTTGTCGGCTGAGATTATTTTTTGTCCTCATCTATCCTCGCGGTGCATTTATAATTTCAGTCAGATCCCCCCGGATCTTTTCATATGTAATTTGTAGTGCAAGGGGGTAGTACCCTCGCTCTTTTTGAAAACTCTGCAAAAATACGCAGTGTCGGGATAGCCGCATTTCTGCGCTATGTCGCTTATCGCAAGACTCGTCCCCAAAAGCAGTTGTTTGGCCCGTTCGATTCGCTTGAGTTGCAAGTATTTTATGGGCGGCATATTGAGCTGTTCCTTGAAAATGTGGGTAAGATAAAATTTGTTTATTTTCAATTGCTCGCATACCTGTTCGATGCTTTTGATATGCGCATAGTTCTTGTCGAAATAGTCCTTCGCCTCGAAATAAGATCTGTTGGGCATATATGCCATGCCTATGTCGTATACCGCAAGCCTTAACGCCGTCACAAGCAATACACGCAACAGATCGGCTTGGACCATTTTGCCGCAAACTTGCTTTGTTTCCTTTTCCGCAAGTATGTTGGCAAAATAGGCTTGGACGGTCTCGTAGCTGTTGCCCGTGTGGATTATGCAAAACGGCTCGTTTATGATTTCGTCCTCGGGCATACCCGAAAGGACCGTTTTGACAAACCCGAGATGATATATCGCGTTCTCGGGCGTATCGAAAAGATATTCCGAATGGATCGTCCCTTTACTGCAAATGATGAGATCCCCCGTCTTTATCGGATATTGATTTTCGGACGTTTCGAATCTTCCGCTTCCGTTGCTCACAAATATAAACTCCGGATGATCGTGGGTGTGGGGCTCTTTGTCCGCGCCGCCTTTGCGGATATATGCAAGGTCGGGACGTTGCTTAATTATATTCTTTTTTGAAAAGGAGTCAGTGCCCATTATCTTTTGCGTCTCAATGAGCTCAAACTCGAGATCTTTGTGTAAACGTCCTTGTTGCGCTCGAGAAATTCTTCCGCAAACGCTTTGTATGCTATCGAACCCGTGCAACGCGGCTCGAACTGCATGATGGGCATGCCGTAAGACGGCGCCTCTCCGAGCTTGATGTTGCGCGGAATGCGGTGAGTGTATACGCTCTTGCCGAAATATTTGATTATCTCGGCGGTCACGCTCGAAACAAGATTGCTTCTGCCGTCGTACATGGTAAGCAAGACGCCCTCGACCTCGAGCGTCGGATTAAGGTGCTTCTTTGCAAGACGAATGGTATTCATGAGTTGGCTTAATCCCTCGAGCGCGAAAAATTCGCCTTGAATGGGAATGAGTATGCTGTCCGCGGCGGTGAGCGCGTTGACCGTCAATAGGGCGAGCGACGGCGGGCAATCTATGAATATATAGTCGTATTTGTTTTTGAGCGGCAACAGGCTTTTGCGCAGGACCTTCTCGCGAGACGGAACTTTGATAAGCTCTATTTCCGCGCCCGCAAGGTCGATGTTCGACGGCAATATATCTTGCCCGTCGACGCAACTGTGCACTATTGCGTCGCGCGGAGAACAATCGCCTACAAGAACATTGTAAACGGAATGTTTAAGGTTGCGCTTGTTGACTCCGAGACCGCTCGTGCAATTTCCTTGAGGGTCGATATCCACCAAAAGCGTTTTTTTGCCCATGGCGGCAAGAAAGCTGCTGAGATTGATACAGGTTGTGGTTTTGCCAACGCCGCCTTTTTGATTGGCAACGGCAATTATCTTAGACATAATTCCTCGCAATTGCAAATTTCATATAATTATTGTAGCATACAATACAAAAAAATGCAAGAGGTAAGCGCCCAAAAAATTAATTTTTTCATTAATTGATTTGTCCGAAAAAACGGTTGAAATTTTGCGTTCAATGTGCTATTATTATGCAATGAGTAGCTTTATTCGACTTGATAATGTCAGTTTTACTTATTCCGAGGGCACTCCCAACGAGATAAAAGCGGTAAAAAACCTTTCGATGGATATTGAGGAAGGCGATTT